>CAIJWX010000040.1:0-24901 GCA_903824535.1 uncultured Actinomycetes bacterium
AAGCCAGCTGCCAAGAAGGCTGCCAAGAAGGCAACCAAGCGCAAGCCAGCTAAGAAGGCTGCTGCAAAGAAGACTGCAAAGAAGGCTGCACCAAAGAAGGCTGCAAAGCGCAAGCCTGCTAAGCGCAAGCCAGCTGCAAAAAAGAAGTAGTCAAACACCCTTAGGGGTATTTGTAACTAAACGGGGGCTTCGGCCCCCGTTTAGTGCTTTCTAGAACTACTTCAGATCTGAAGGCTCGTCTACGTCGAAGCCCCAAGGGCTATCAAGCACTGTGAGGTACCCAACTCCGAGACGCTCCGCCTCTTGCTCGTGAAGCATCCTCGAGCCAACGCCATAGTGAAAATGGAAATCTAGGCCTGTTGGCAGGCTTAGAATGTTTGTCCCAGATCCGTGATGGTCGCTCACAATGGTTATTGGTGCAGGCGGTGAAAAATCTTGAAGTCCATTCGGGCTCTTTAAATCCCCGTGAACAACATGGAGTTGCTCGTATCGAGAAGTGAGGGCGCCGTAGGCATTCGTGACAGCATCATTAAGTCCACTCGACTTCGACTCGATCACCTCAATGCCAAGCTCTGTAGCGAATGAAGTTATTTGAGAGCATTCACTCAGAACAATTACCTTGCGGGTGCCACAACTTTCAATAACTCCTCGAGCCAGCTGCTCAGCAAGTTCATTTACATTAAGCGTGGAGTCTTTACGAAGTCGGTCTTTAGCCAGGTCAAACTGCTTTAGGGGCAACAAGAACGCGTCAAAGGTCATTAAACAATGCTAGACACTGTTTGAACACCACTTTCACATGACAGACAAATCGAACGATCTACTTGCCTTTGAAAGGCCACTCATTGAACGAGGAGAAATCGTCGTTGGCTTAGACGAAGTTGGCAGAGGGGCACTCGCTGGGCCGCTCACCGTGGGTGCTGTGGTGTTGCGAGAACTGCACGCCCCACCTTCAGCGCTTACTGATTCGAAATTACTCACGCCACTTCGTCGTGAAAAATTAGTCGACCCAATTAAGCAGTGGGCGAGTGCATGGTCACTTGGTTCTGTTTCGTCAGCCGAGATCGATGAATGGGGCCTTCGTCTGGCACTCGCGGTTGCAGCGACAAGAGCCATGGAAGGATTGTCGGTGCTTCCAACATTCGCGCTTATTGACGGTTCGTTTAACTTGCTCGATGCCCCACTTGACGTGAAGTTTGGAAGCTCAGCACCACCAGAACTTCGCTACGCAAACTTGCCGCACTCAACGATTGTTAAAGGTGATCAAAAGTGTGCATCAATTGCTGGAGCTTCAGTGCTCGCAAAAGTTGCGAGAGACGAGGTGATGACGAATCTGAGTTCAGATTTTCCTGGATACGGATGGGACGGAAATAAGGGTTATGGAGCGTCGGCACATCTCAAAGCACTTAGTGAGTTAGGCACCACGCCATATCACCGAGTCTCTTGGAACTTGCCTACATACAAAGGTGAGGAGTAGCCAACTCGGCCACGACTACGTAAACATCGACTGATATTGTCTACGTATGTCATATAGGTACGAAAATGAACCGAAAATAAGCAGATTTGCTCAGCGAAGAACTCCAAAAATCGCGGCAATTCTCCTTATAGCGCTCATTGTTGTTGTGACAATGGCTTATTCAAATGCTAATAAGCACACGGCCGCGAAAGCGATTCCAAGCAGCGTGTCGGCGCGTGCAAATCTCACCGACAGTTATTCATCAACCGTTGCTATTGCGACAAAGTTTTCAAGTGACTTAAAGAGCTGTAAGAACGTGGACTGTGTTAACTCAGCAGCAGCAGCAGCCTTGAGTGATCAAGCAAACATAGCTTCTTATCTGGCACCGAGCCTGTACCCAAATGCCTCGTTTTATACGTATGGCCTCTACCAAGCAGACATTGTCTCACTCCAAAAGTTCTACCTAGCAGTTGGCCAGGCGAGTACAACAACAAGTGTGCTTTCGAGAGTTGCTGGCTGGAAGCAGCTTTTAGCGAAAACCAAGTTCGATGAACTTGCACTGCTGAAGTTACTTAAATAACTAGACAGTTGCTATTGCGGTAGTTGTTCGAAGCGGAAAGTGGCATGCGACAACGTGTCCAGGCGAGACCTGTGTATATGGTGGTTCTTCATTGGTGCAAATATCTGAGGCCATAGGGCAACGTGTTCGGAACCGACATCCTGATGGTGGGTTAATTGAACTTGGTAGTTCGCCACGCACTTGAATTCTCTTGCGCTCACGTGCGATCTTTACATTGGCAATGGGTACAGCATCGATCAGACCTTGCGTGTAATGGTGCGCCGGATTAGCAAGTACATCATTGGCTGGCCCAACTTCTACGAGCTTGCCTAGATACATAACTCCAATGCGGTCAGAGATGTAGCGAACAACCGCTAGGTCGTGGCTAATGAGGATGTAAGAAAGGTTGTGCTGCTTGCTGAGGTCCTGCATCAAATTAAGAATTTGTGCTTGAACTGAGACGTCGAGTGCCGAAACTGGCTCGTCAGTAATCACCAATTTAGGTCGAACGGCGAGTGCACGCGCTAGGCCAATGCGCTGGCGCTGTCCACCAGAAAACTCGTGAGGGTAGCGTTCTGCGACCTCTGGCGAAAGACCAACTTCATTGAGCAGTTCTGCAACTTGCTGGTATCGACTACTTCTTGTTCCGAGATTTTGAATCTCGAGAGGTTCAGCAATGATTTCTAGAACTCTCTTACGCGGGTCTAGTGAGGCGTATGGGTCTTGGAACATCATTTGTCTGACGCGAGCGAGTTCTTTTGGTACTTCTTTGCCCTTAAGTGTTTTGTCAACACCGCTGAAAGTAATCGTTCCACTGTTAGCTTCTTCAAGACCAACAATGAGTCGCCCGAGAGTTGTTTTTCCGCATCCCGACTCTCCCACGAGACCGAAGGTTTCGCCTTGAGCGACATCAAAACTTACATTTGATACGGCTGAAACGAATTCATGCTGGCGATTGAAAACCCCACGGGAACGAAGTGGGAAGTTCATAACTGCGTTACGTACTTCTAGTAGCGATGAAGGCTTAACGTCTGAGTCATTTGAACTGTCTCGAATAACAACCTTGGTTTCCTGTGGACCATTGATTGGATGAAAACAAGCAAAGAGATGGTTATCGGTTGAATTCGTTAGTGCAGGCTGCTCAGTTCTGCACTGTTCAGTTGCAAGTTTGCAGCGTGGCGCGAAGTGACAACCTACGATTTCCGTAGAAAGATCAGGTGGCATTCCGGCGATTGCTTGTAATTGAGTTCCTGGCGCAGCATCGAGTCGTGGAACCGACGAAAGAAGCGCCCCGGTGTAAGGGTGACGCATATTTTCGAAGATGTCCTCAGTGAGGCCAACTTCGACTTTTTGCCCCGCGTACATCACAACAACTCGGTCAGTTCGTCCTGCAATAACCCCCATGTCGTGAGTGATGAGAATCACGGCCATTTGTAGTTCGCTGCGGAGTCGGTCAAGTAGGTCAAGAATTTGAGCCTGGATAGTTACGTCAAGAGCGGTAGTTGGCTCGTCGGCAATAAGCACTTTTGGTTCACAAACAAGAGCCATTGCAATCATTACTCGCTGGCGTAGTCCGCCGGAGAGTTCATGAGGGTACTGATCCAGTCGTTGCTCTGGATTTGGCATTTCAACCAAACGAAGAACTTCAAGTGCTCGAGCTCGAGCTTCCTCCTTCGAGGCGCCACGGTGAATTCGAAATCCTTCACCAATCTGCTCACCAATTTTTTTAACTGGATGAAGTGATGTCATTGGGTCTTGGGGGATAAGTGCAATCTCGTTACCTCGAACGCTGAGCATCTCTTGCTCTGAGGCCGTTGCAAGGTCTTTTCCACCCATTTTGATTGATCCACCAACTATGTGCCCGTTATTACTCAAAAGGCGCATAATCGACATTCCGATGGTGCTCTTGCCGCATCCTGACTCACCAACGATGCCAACACACTCGCCTGGAGCGATACTGAATGACACGTTCTGAACCGCACGCACGCTTCCGCTACGGATCGAATATGAGATGCTTAGATTTTTTATATCGAGTAGTTGCATCATCGTTCCTGAAGTCGTACTTCAAAGGCGTCACGTAAGGCATCACCAATGTAGTTAGTGGATAGAACGAGCAAAATAAAAACAATCGCCAGTGGCCAGAGCGTCCACCAAGATCCATTTTCAAATGTATCAATCGCATTTTGAATCATGGTTCCCCAGTCAATGGCTGGGGCCTGAAGTCCAAATCCTAGAAATCCAAGACTTGAGAGGGCGAGAATCGAGTCGCCGAGCGCGAACGTAGCGGTAGTGACCATTGTTGAAATTGCGTTTGGCAAAATGTGCTTCATCATAATTCTTGATCCTGAGCCACCCATGACTCGAACGGCTTGTGAGTATTCACGATTGCGCAGCTGAAGAGCTTCTCCACGCATTAGTCGAGCAACGCCAAACCAGCCAGTTGCACCAATAACTATTATGAGTCCAAGAGTGGATCGACCCCAAATGGTGATGATTAGCAGCAGCAAATAGAGACCGGGAATTGAAAGCAGCATGTCATCAATTCGCATCATGATTGCGTCAATCCAGCCACCACGAAATCCAGCAAAAATTCCATACGCAACACCAAAAGTCATTGTCACGATTGCTGATAAATAACCAATGAGAAGTGAATATCTTCCGGCGAACATGATGAGACCGAGCTCGTCAAATCCACTGCTAGAGCATCCTAAGAGGTGATGAAGGCTAGGCCCTGAATAACCGAGCGTGCTGGAGTCGTAGCACGAGTTATTTGAAAAATTGTTGTAAGCAGTAAAGCTGGTCTTATAGAACAAAGGAATGACAATACAAGCAATGGTCAGCAGCACAATGTAAATGAGTGATGCAACAGCGAGCTTGTTTTGCATAAATACGCGCAACATTTGTCGAAGCATTGTTCCTTTTGATGCGGGAGCGTAGTTCGGCGCTGAAGCAGTTGGCGATGATGTTTGATCCATGGTTACCTCTTCCCCTGAAGCCGGATGCGAGGATCAGCAAAAACCAGAAACACGTCAGCCAGGAGATTTCCAAGCACCGTAAACACACTAAGCAGCAAAGTGATCATCATCACTGTCGTAAAGTCACCAACTTGAACAGACTTCACGGAGAGTATTCCCATGCCTGGAAAATTAAAGATGGATTCAATAATTAGAGCTCCGCTGAAAATTCCGGGAAGTGACAATCCAAGAATTGTAAGAAGAGGGATTGCAGAAGGACGAAGCACATGGCGAAAGAGCACGCGACGGTTACTTGCTCCTTTGGCTCGAGCAGTTCGAACGTAATCCTGAACAAGTGTGTCCAACGCTGAGCCTCGCATATAACGAGAGAGCCCTCCAATCGACAAGAAGACAATGGCTGCGAAGGGAAGGAGGAACATTGAAGAGTTATGAATCATGTACATAGGGAAGTTTGCTGCTGATACTTCCTGTGCAAATGAGTCAATTCCAACCTGTCCAATACTGAACTGAATTGCCAGGTAGCGAATCATCAAGATTGAAAGTAGCGCTGCTGGCGTTGAATACAAAATAAAAATAAACGAAGTCGTCGAGTAATCCCACGTTTTGTTGCGCTTAATAGCTTGGGTGAGCCCAAGTGGGATAGCGAGGCAAATCGAAATGATTGTTGGCGGGAGCGTCAGGAATATTGATCGCCAAACATTTCCACCAATCATTGTTGAAACTGGAACCCCACTTGTTCCTTTAGCGAGTGAAATACCAAAATCACCATGAAAAACACCCCATAGCCATGAGATGTACTGATCCCAAATTGGTCGATTGAGTCCGTGAGCCTGCACCCACTTTTCAAGGATGTAGTGAGGTGTCCTGATTGAATTTGCAGCGATTGCGAGACTGATTGGCTTGTAGTAAAGGTGAGGAAGAAGGAAGGTGATTATTGATACACCAAAGCAAATAATGATCCCCTGAAATAGCCTTCGGAGTATATATTGCACCTGATAATCCTATCAAAATAGCTAACTTAATGAAAAAAGGCCGCCCTCCAAATGGAGGGCGACCTTTTTTAAATGATTACTTGCTCGAGTACTCCGGCATGAAGTTTGAAAGCGGGTTCGGTGGAAGCGCTCCCTTAATCTTCTTGCTTAATACTCCAACGCCAAGTGATGTTGGCTCCCAAAGTCCTGGGAGAATATCTGCGGTGTACTGCGCAAAGCTTTGCTTTACACCATTAATCACAACGTCAGGGTTCGCTTCATTAAGAGCAAGGTCACCGAGAGTTGTGTCAGCAATCAACTTGTCCATTGTTGCGTCGGTGAATCCACCGTTGTTAGACATTGCGCCTGTAGCAAAAATAAGTTCACCAGATGGGTAGTAGTCAGGTGCGTAAACCCATCCACCGTACCAACCAATTTGCCAGTCAGCTGAGCCACCAAACACAACAGATGCAATTGTGTTCGAAGTTGCTGCCGTTGTGTCAACTTCGATACCTTCGCTAGCCCAAGCAGCTTGCTCAGCGTTAACGATTTGCTGAGTCAGCGGGCTACCTGATCCATACAACATGGTGAGGCGAAGCTTGGTCTTGTTCAAGATTGGGTACGCAGCACTTCCACAACCGTATGTTGCATCGTAACCAGGGTTAGTTGACGTACAAACTGATGCTTTTGAAGTATTGATGGTCCAACCGTGTGCCTTAAGCAATGCTGTTCCCTTGCTTACGCTGTAAGGGTATGAGTTAGTGATTCCCTTGCTTTCAGGGCTCGCTGGAATAACTGGGATTGCACCATACGTTGGTACTCCGTAGCCGTTCATAGCGTGCTTGATGATTCCGAGCTGGTCAACACCGTACTGGAGCGCCTGACGGATGTAGAGCTGGTTAATTTCAGACCAAGCGTCACCAGTTTTTGAAACTGCGTGCGGGTTATCTGAGCCGCCTGCTGCTGTTCCAAAGTTGTAAAGCGCATAGTCAAAGCCCCAGAAACCACCTGAACGAGGCGTGTAATTAGAAAGCTTCATTGAAGGAAGAAGCGTTCCAACTTTTCCAGGAGCTGGTGCTCTTGTCACGTTTGTTGGCAACACTCCACCAGAGTCGAGCTTTCCAGCCTGCAATGCTGCAATCTCAGCAGCGGTAGTTGCATATGGAATGAACTGAACTTTTGCATACTTAGCCTTAACGGGACCATCGTATGAAGCATTTGGAACCAAAGAAATGTTTCCAGTGGCTGCACCATTCGCAACTCCCCATTTGTCGAGGCGCCATGGGCCGTCAGCCCACTTCCAAAGTGCGTCGTTCTGGTGAGCTGGGTCGTCTTCTGCAACGAGGTACTCGTACACCTTTGCACAAGGGTCAGTTGCAACTACCTTGTCAGAACCACTTGCGGTAGCTGACCATGTTGCACCAGAGCAACCACCTGAACCTGGAGTTGCTCCAGTTGAAGTTATGTCCCACGCAAGTGGCATTGGAACTACTGATGTAAGGAAGTTGTATGTCAACCACATTGAGTTGAATAGTCCGTCCATGGTTACTGTTAGAACATTGGCGCTTGTTACTACAACATTCTTAACTTGGTCTGGAAGACCGAAGCCTGGAATGTAGTTAGCGTAGTTAGAGGCTTCTGCCTTGTCCATGTTGAACCAGAACATCAAAGAGCGAGCATCAACTGGCGAAGTTGCTCCAGCTCCGTTGGACCATTTCCAGCCCTTAGTAGTAATAGTGATTACTGTGTTTCCACCAACTTTTGTGAAAACTGGTTCGTTCACTAAAGAAAGATCTTTCTGGATTGTGATGTCAGCGCCTTTTCCCATCCAAAGCATTGGGCGGTACATTGGTGCCTGAATGTCAGAAACGTTGTAGACAGTGTTTGTTCCGCCTGGAGTAAATGGCATGAGGTTTGTGGCAGTAGCTGAGACAAACGGAACGCTAAATGTTCCAGATGGCTTTGCAGTTGCTGCACCTGCTGAAACTATCGGAGCTGTCATTGCGAGCGTTCCTGCAAGGATGCTGAATGCAGTGACCATAGATAGTCGCTTAATAAATGAATTCATTTTTCTCCCCCTGGTTGATCAATGATCAATCCATAGTGCCTTTTGTCCCTATTTGGAGAATACACAGGGCAAATTCTTATAGCAAATTAGAATTCACAAATAAATCACATTAAATTTGCTTAATTAAATAATTTTATAGAGGCTAATTACTCGTTGACAAGGGATTATGAAAGCGACGTGTTCAGTATTTCTTCAATGCTTCTTTGCTGAAATGCAAATCCGCTTTGCTCAAGGAGGCTCGGCAGCACTTTGGTGCTTGAAAATACCACCTGATCAGCCATTTCGCTACCTAGGGCAATTTTCAAAGCAAAACCGGGAACTGCAAGTAGCGTCGGTCGCTTCAGCTGTGCACCAAGTGCTTTAGTGAAAATGGCGTTAGTAACTGGGCTTGGTGACACAAGGTTGACTGGTCCACTGAGCTTCTTGTCCATTGTCCAAATAATTGAACGAATTTCATCGTTTAAAGAAATAGGGCTGATCCACTGTCTTCCTGAAGCAAGCTTTCCTCCAAGTCCCAGCTGAAACAGGGGGAGTTGCTTCTTTAAGGCTCCGCCAGCTTTGGTCATGACAATTCCAGTTCGAAGGAACGCAACACTCCCACCACTGCTTGCAAATGGGGCTGCGGCATTTTCCCATTCAACACAAACTTCAGAAAGAAAACCAGTACCGCGTGAGGATGTTTCGGTTAATGATTCGTCTCCTCGAGAGCCGTAGAAACCAATCGCGGACCCACTGAGCAAATGTGGAACACCACTGTTCATTGACTGCAGCGCAGAGACCAACAGTTGTGTGGTGTTAAGTCGCGAGTTAAGAATTTCATTCTTACGACTCTTGCTCCAGCGCTTGTCGCCAATTCCGGCACCCGCTAGATGGATAACTGCATCGAATCCACCAGCTGCACGCAGATCATTTTCGTCTACGTCACCAGAACCGGGATTCCACCTGACTACTTTGCTCGCCGAACTCTTTGTTTCAGGTCGAACAAAACGAATTACTTCATCGCCTCGTTCTTCGAGTGCCTGGCAAAGTTGTGACCCAATTAATCCTGAAGCTCCAGTTATTCCTACGCGCATGTCTGCTCCCAAAGTGAAGTTATTACATCTGACAGTTGATCTGGATTTCGAAGGTGAGCGCCATGCCCCGCGTTCTCAATAGAAATTGTTTTCATCGAAGGAATGACTCGGTTCAACTCTTCACAAAGTGAAAGGTAGTAGTCCTTAATAATTCCGTCACCATGAACGTAGGCGGAAGGAACTTTCAAATCAACAATGTTGTAGGGAGCATTGTCACGAAGTTCTTTGAGGTCTGAGAGGAGCCCTTCGCCGTCGAGTCTGCGAGATTCTTTTTCTTCTTCACTTAATCGTTCCCAAATTTTTGGAGAAACCATTCGACTGAAAAAATGCTCTACTTCGTATCGAGCGTCGTCAGTGAGCGGAGGTCGATTGATGTGACGGTAGAGCACCCACGGGAGAGGAGACTCGTAGGAAACGACCAAGTCAACTTTTGCCGGCATGTTGATTGCAACCGCTTGAGCAATCACTCCTCCAAAGCTGTGCCCGAACAAGATCACTGGACCTGATTGTGTTGCAACAATCTTTGAAAGGTCTTCAATATGCATTTCAAGGCCCAAGGGTGTAAGTCCACGAGATCCTTGGTACCCACGGCGGTCGTATGCAATTACGTCAAATTTTTCGAGGCGACGCGCTATGCGAGCAAACGAGCCTCCTCGGTCAAGACCACCATGAATACAAATAACTGTTGCTAAAGGGTTCTTAACGCGCCGCTCGGCAATAGCTAGGCCTGGCACCAGCGAATCTGTTGAAAATTCGAGTGAACTGGGCGAATCGGGGAGCGAAGTCACACTGAAAACCTAGTGGTTTAAATATGGATCCTGTCCTTTCTAATTGCCTTCAAAACGCCCTAGGCTATAGACGTGACAACTCCTCCTGACTCCACGTCGCCACAAGTAATTAAGGGCTCTTTTGGGCCTAATGCCTGGTTGGTTGATGACATGTATGACCGCTTCCTTGCGGACCCTTCTTCTGTAGCTCCAAGCTGGCAAGAATTCTTTGCTGACTACCAGCGTTCGCCACTTCCGCCAGTAGCAGTCACACAGAATGTCGCAACAGCACCACAAGTGAGTGCACCTCAGGCTGCAGCGAAGCCAGTTGTCATTGATGCAGGCGCCACACCTCTTCGAGGAGCTGCAGCACGCATTGTTACCAACATGGAAGCGAGCCTCAGCGTTCCAACCGCTACAAGTGTTCGCTCAGTATCTGCACGCCTGCTTGAAATTAACCGAACAGCACTCAATGAATCACTTTCTAGAACTACTGGTGCCAAGGTTTCATTCACACACCTCATTGCATTCGCGATTGTTCGAGGACTTCGTGAAATTCCATCTATGAACGCTTCATTTGTCGAAGCAGTAGATGAAAAAGGGACACCAGGAGTTAATCGTCACGAGCACGTAGGTCTAGGACTTGCGGTTGACGTCGAAAAGTCTGATGGAACACGGAACCTTCTTGTTCCTGTTATTAAAAATGCAGACACAATGAATTTCCGTGAGTTCTTGCTTGCGTACGAAGAACTCGTACGCAAAGTTCACAACGCATCATTTGGTGCAGATGACTTCGCCGGTGCGACATGTTCACTTACTAACCCTGGAACCATCGGAACAGTCCAGTCAGTTCCACGACTCATGCCCGGACAGGGAGCAATCTTTGGTGTTGGCGCACTCGGATGGCCAGCTGGATTCGAAGCGGCTGACCCACGTGCACTTTCAGAGCTTGGTGTTGGAAAAGTAATGACACTGACTTCAACATATGACCACCGAATCATTCAGGGTGCTGAGTCTGGAATGTTCCTTAAGTATGTTTCTGAATGCCTAACTGGCGGACACAACTTCTACGATGATGTTTTTGGCGCACTTGGAATTCCATACGAACCAGCTCGTTGGGCGAAGGATGTAAATCCTGGATCAAGTGATGATGACTCAGAAAAAATTCTCAAGCAGATTCGTGTTCAAGAACTCATCAACATGTACCGAGTTCGTGGTCACTTGAATGCTCACCTCGACCCACTTCACAATGAGCCACCGGCAATACACCCTGAGCTCGATCTAGCAACATATGGACTTTCTATTTGGGACTTGCAACGCACATTTGTTGTTGATGATGTTGCGGGCCTCAAGGAAGCAACACTTGAAAAGATTCTTTCTGTGTTGCGCGATGCGTACTGTCGCACCGTTGGTATTGAATACGGCCACATCATGGACCTCGAGCAGAAGAAGTGGATTCAAAAGCGAGTCGAAGGTGCAAGCAACACTTCAACAATCGAAGAAAAGAAGCGAATTCTTGAAGCGCTCAATGAAGCAGAAGTGTTCGAGCGATTCCTGCACTCTCGATACGTAGGTCAAAAGCGATTCGGACTCGAAGGTGGAGAGTCAACAATCGTTGCGCTACAAACCATTCTTGACGCTGCAGCTGACAAAGGCATCAAAGAAGCAGTGATTGGGATGGCCCACCGCGGACGTCTCAACGTACTTGCGAACATTGTGGGCAAGTCCTACAGCGACATCTTCTCTGAGTTCGAAGGAAACCTCGACCCTGAAAGTGTTCAGGGAAGCGGTGACGTTAAATATCACAAGGGCGCTCGTGGAGTATTCAAAAACCTTCGTGGCGCAACTATTGAAGTTTCAATGGCTTCAAACCCATCACACCTTGAAGCGGTAAGCCCAGTTGTTGAAGGAATTGTCCGCGCGAAGCAGGACCTTATTCTGCGTCCTAGCGATGGAACAAAGAAAATCAAGTCAAGCAAGCAGTACCCGTACGTTGCACTTCTCATTCACGGTGACGCAGCATTCGCTGGACAAGGTGTAGTCGCAGAGACGCTGAACCTTTCACAGTTGTCTGGTTACCGCGTAGGTGGAGCAGTCCATATTGTTATTAACAACCAGGTTGGATTTACAACTGCACCTGACTCAGCTCGTTCAAGTTTCTACACAACTGACGTTGCCAAAATGATTCAGGCACCTATTTTCCACGTAAACGGTGACGACCCTGAAGCATGTGCTCGAGTTGCACGACTTGCATTTGACTACCGCGAAGAGTTCCACCGCGACGTAGTCCTTGACATTGTTTGCTACCGTCGCCACGGTCACAACGAAGGTGATGACCCTAGCTACACCCAGCCACAGATGTACAAGATCATTGATCAGATGCGCCCGGTACGAAAGATGTACACCGAGTCGCTTGTTCGTCGCGGGGACCTCTCAATTGAAGAAGCTGAAGCAGCACTTGATGACTTCAACACTCGACTTCAGAGCGTTCTCGATGAAGTTCGTACCGTTCCTGTTCCAAAGCTCGACGGTGTTCCCGCTTCGGCGATTCCTGCGGACACAGCGCATCCTCAAAGTGGTGTTGCAAAGTCAACGTTGCTCGAAATTGCCAAAGCGACTGTTTCTGCACCTGAGGGATTCACTATTCACCCGAAGCTCGAACGTCAGTTCCAGCAGCGCAATCAATTAGTTGAGTCTGGTGAAGTTGACTGGGCCCTCGGCGAAGCAATGGCCTTTGGTTCACTTGTGCTCGACGGGTCAAATGTTCGACTCATGGGGCAAGACTCACGACGCGGAACGTTCTCGCACCGACACGCTGCACTGATTGACTACGAAAACGGATCACAGCATGTCCCACTCGCGAGTCTCAATGAAGCCAAGGGATTCTTCACTGTTCGAGACTCATTCCTCAGTGAATATGCAGCACTCGCGTTTGAATACGGTTATTCCGTCGAAGCGCAGAACACGCTTGTTGCGTGGGAAGCACAGTTCGGTGACTTTGTAAATGGTGCTGAAATCATCATTGACAACTTCCTCGTCGCGGCAGAAGACAAGTGGGGACAAACCGCAAACGTTGTAATGCTGCTTCCTCATGGATACGAAGGTCAAGGACCAGAGCACTCGAGTGGAAGAATCGAACGATTCTTGTCACTCTGTGCACGAAACAACCTACGAGTGGCTCAGCCAACAACGTCTGCCCAGTACTTCCACCTACTTCGTAGCCAAGTGCTGCGTGAGCACAAGAAGCCGCTCATTGTCTTCACCCCGAAGTCAATGCTTCGTGCAGTGCAGACACGCTCACCGCTCAGCGAGTTCGAGACTGGTTCATTCCAAACAGTTCTTGTTGACAACAAAGTTGATTCGAAGAGTGTTAAGCGAGTTGTACTGGCAACTGGAAAAATTTCTCATGAAGCGATTGCTCGTCGTGATGAAACAAACGCCAACAGTGTTGCGGTGGTGCGCGTAGAGCAGATCTACCCATGGCCAACTGATCGCATTGAAGAAATTGTAAGTAGCTATCCAAACCTAGAAGAAGTTGTCTGGTTGCAAGAAGAGCCAGAGAACATGGGTTGCTGGCCATTTGTTCACCTTCAGATGCACAGCTCAATGCGCGACAAGAAGGTACGCCACGTTGCTCGTGCTGAATCAGCAAGTCCAGCAACAGGAAGTGGACTTGTACACGCTGCAGAACAGTCTGACCTTCTGGATCGAGCAATCGGGTGAGTTCAAAGTCACGTCTACGGGTAGTTGTAGACGGCTCAAACTTTGCTACAGAGAACCGCAAGGTTCCTAGCTTGACGCAACTAGACGATGCAGTTCGTGCGTTCCAAGATGAGAATCCTGGAGCAGAAGTAATTGTTGTCGTTGATGCTTCGTTTGAGCACCGTGTAGCAAGCTCAGAACGTAGCAAGTTCAAAGAAGCTGAGCTCGCTGGAGAAATTGTTACGCCACCGGCTGGAGCAATTGGTCGAGGCGATGCTTTCATTTTGAAGATCGCTGACCGAATTGACGCTGTTGTATTGAGTAATGACTCTTTTCAGGAATTCCAGACTCAGTACAAATGGCTCTTTAACGAAGGTCGACTCATTGGCGGAAAGCCAGTGCCAACCGTTGGATGGGTATTTACTCCACGCCTTCCTGTTCGTGCCGCTAAGAGCACACACTCAACAAAGAAACTTGCAGTGGCTCTTCCAAATGGAGCCAAGCCTTCAATTGGAACAACGCTCACACCGGTAAAGGTCGCTAAGACCGTAAAGAAGACGCCTGTAAAGCCTGTAAAGAAAACTGCAAAGCCAATAAAAAAGGCCGCCACAAAGAAATCAGCACCAGTTAAGAAGTCGACTGCTAAAAAAATTGCCAAGCCTACAAAGAAGGTTGCAAAGCAGACTGCACCAGTCGTCGCACTTCGACGTGGTCGCCAACCTGTAAATCCAGAGATTGATTTCTCAGTCTTTAGATCAACGTTCCGAGTTGGATCACGCGTCGAAGGCGAAGTGACTGCGTTCACCTCGCACGGCGCAGTCATCAAGGTGACAATCAAGGGTGGAAAGTTGATCGAGTGTTATGCACCAACAACATCACTTGGTAGCCCCGCTCCAGTACGCGCACGTGACGTTTTGAAGCGTGGTGACAAGAAGTTCTTCAAATTAGTAACCGTTGATAGTGAACGTCGAATTGCGGAGCTCTCACTTCCATGAGTGATCTTTCGATGAATCCAATTGACTGGTTACCTCATCGTGCTCCATTTCTTCTACTCGACAAGATGATCAGCATTGAACCTGGAATACGTGCCGTGGGTACGTGGACACTTACTGGTGATGAATGGTTCTTCCCTGGACATTTTCCGGGCCGCCCAACTACACCAGGGGTACTGCTCCTCGAATCGCTTGCTCAGTGTGGTGGCGTAGCTGTGCTCGCTGACCCTCGCTACACCGGAAGACTTCCTTTATTTGGTGGGGTGGAGAACGCCAGGTTTCGTCGTCAAGTCGTTCCAGGTGACACCGTGACATTGGAAACTGAAATGACCAGGCTCTCTGCTCGCGGTGGCAAGGGCCACGGACGAGCAACAGTGAATGGTGAAGTTGCTGTAGAGGCTGACTTGTTGTTTGTACTTGCTGATCTGTCGTGAAAGTAGCTACCTGGAATGTCAACTCATTAACTGCGCGGTGGCCACGCGTAGAAGAGTGGATTGAAAGCGCAGCACCAGATGTACTGCTCATTCAAGAAACAAAACAAACGGACGCTAAATTCCCGTTCACTCAACTGAGCGAGCTTGGTTACGAGTCAGCACACTACGGACAGGGTCAGTGGAATGGTGTGGCAATCTTTTCAAAAGTGGGACTTAGCGACGTCACGCGTGGCTTTGATGATGATGACCCAGAAGCACGAATCATTGGTGCAACGTGTGGGCCTCTTCGGGTGTACTCCTGTTACATCCCAAATGGCCGTGCACTAGATAATCCTCACTACACGTACAAACTTGAGTGGCTCACCAAACTTCGTGACCTAGTTGCTAGTCGTGACGAAGCGCAGCACATCGTGGTTGGAGGTGACTTCAATGTGACTCCAACTGATTTTGATTGCTATGACCCGAGCGTTTTTGAAGGAGCAACTCACGTAAGTGAACCTGAGCGTGAGGCACTGCGCGCCATTGAAGCGACTGGACTTCATGACCTCACAAGAAAGCTCCACCCTGATGAGCCTTGCTACTCGTGGTGGGATTACCGAAATGGATCATTTCGAAGAGGGTGGGGACTACGAATCGATCTTCTCTATGTTGATGGTGCGTTACTTGAGAAAGCAACCGCTAGCTATGTTGATAGAGAAGCGAGAAAAGCTGAAAAGCCTTCGGACCACGCCCCAGTCGTTGGAGAGTTTCAGCTTTAAGAGTTCTCTTGGCCAGCAGCTTCGAGCTCGGCCCTAATTGCTGCAAGACGTGCTTTGCGGTCTGCTCCAGTAACTGGAGCGTTGCGCTGTTCAATTTCTTGAACAGCAACATCAACAGGACCAAGAAACCTCGATGGTTGTCGGTCTGGGAAACGCTCATCATCTTTTGCTCTGCTGTATGAGATGAAGAGTGAGTTTTCTGCACGACTTAGAGCCACGTAGGCAAGTCGCTTCTCTTCAGCAATTTCTGCTGGCGTCTGCGCGTTGTAATTAGGCAAGATTCCTTCGGCCCAGCCAACAGCTGCCACACATTGGAATTCCAGACCTTTAGAGCGGTGAATAGTTGAGAGAGCAACCGCATTCGCAACCGATTCATCGATCTTTCGGTTGTTTGTTTCTGGCATCGAGATGAGATCTGAAGCGGGCGAGTGTTCTGGTCCACGAATCTCGTAAGGGATGTTGGCCTTATCAAGTGCTTTCGCAATTATCTCGAGCTGGCTGTTGATGCGTGAAAGCACCGCCATTGAGCTCCACGCAGTTCCAGGCTTGTGTTTGGTGCTTAACCAGAGGGCCACGTGCTCAGCTTCTTCTGCGTCGGTGTCGTAGCTGCGAACCATTGGAACATCACCGTCATGTTTTGCAGGAGTAATGCCTGCTGCGCCATCTTCGAGCAGAGTATTTGCCACTTCAATGATGTTCGCAGTTGAGCGGTGATTTCTCGTGAGGTCAAGCACAACAGTGTCTGGCCAGGTGCGAATGATTTCATTAAGCAGCTGTGGATTCGCACCATTAAATCCATAGATCGACTGATTAGGGTCACCCACGCAGAAAAGGTCGGGTTCTGCGCCAGCCATTTCTTGGAGCATCATGAACTGCAGTGGATTCATGTCCTGTGTTTCGTCCACGAAGATTGCGCGGTTTCGATGACGAAAGGAAGCCAACACGTTTTTATCTTCGCGTAGCAAGGTGATTGCCTCGCTAAGAAGTAAGTCAAAGTCAAGAACGCCACGGCTGCGACAAAGCCCCACGTACCGGTCAAGTACATCTGCGAACTGTGCCACTGGAATTGGACAATCGCGTTTTAGTTTCTTTGCGTTCTTTGAATAGAGCGCTGCGTTGAAACCTTGGCTTAATGCCCAACTAATTTCTGCTTCGATTCTTGGCAACATGTGATCAGCAAATTTTGCATCACCATTCTTTTCCATTTGATCTGCGAGAGCTTTTACAAGCTTCTTTCGATTTGATTCAATCACTAATGGTTTTAAGTGGTGATCATCTCGATATTGATTAACAAGCATCAGCGCTGTTTTATGAAATGTTCCGGCACGAATATCTCTGATGCCGGCACGATACAGACGCTTTCTGAGTTCGTCACCAGCCTTTCTTGTAAATGTCATTGCAAGAACTTGATCAGAATCGATTTTTCCTTCAGCAATCTTTCTCTGAATTCGAAGCGTGAGGACGTGAGTTTTACCTGAACCGGCCGTTGCTCGAACGAGAAGTCTCGGCGCGTCAGACATCACGGCCTCGCGCTGTTCGGGGGTTAACCCGACCAGAAGGTCACTCGTGAAGGTAGTTTCATCACTCATAGTTCCTATGACGCTACCGGCCAGTTGTGACATGGCATAAAGCCGGTCCATATCGTCAGTAACCTAAAAGACGTGCTGCGTGCCTATGGCGACGGAAAACTCTTTGGTGAGCCTTATGGAGAAAGCCCCGTACGGGTGGTCTTTCTTCACGGATGGGGCCGCCGAGGGCAGGATTTTGCCGACGTTGCAACCCAGCTTGCGCAAGAGGGTATTGGTTCAGTGGCATTTGACCTCCCAGGGTTTGGGTCTTCTCCAGTCCCAACGGTCGCGGGTGGCGCTCGTCACTACGCAGAATTACTTCTTCCAGCACTAAAAGAACTTGGTCCAGGACCGTTTACATTCGTGGGCCATTCATTTGGTGGTCGAATGTCAGTTGCCATTGGTGCAAGTCACCCTGAGCTAGTTAAAAGCATTGTTCTCACCGGTGCACCACTAATTCGCAAACAGACCTCTAAGAAATCACCTTTGATGTTTCGCGTACTTCGTGCTCTGCACAAGAGTCACCTTGTCAGTGACGCTCAGATGGAACGCGCTCGCCAGCGCTACGGATCAACTGATTATAAAAATGCATCCGGAGTGCTTCGCGATGTGCTTGTAGCAACAGTTAATGAGAGCTACGAAGAAGAGCTTGCAATGATCTCAGCTCCAGTAGTGATGGTGTGGGGAAGCAATGACATGGACGTACCAGTTTCAATTGCTGAAGCGGCGGGTCAGCTACTTAACGGACCTCACTCACTTCGTGTTGTAAACGGTGTTGGTCACTTGCTGCCATCTCAAGCACCGAAGGAACTCGCTGCATCAGTACGTGAGGCGCTCAAATGAATGCTGCTCACGTAGTCTTCGCGACGATTTTGTCGATTGCCATTTGTGGAGGATTTGTAGCGCAGTTGGTTCGCTGGCTTCGAGTGCTGCAACGTGAGCACTACGAACCAAGTTCGATGAGCAGATTTTTAGGACGCTGGTCGTCACCACAGGTTGCGGGTGCCAAGTCACCAGAGCACCGAAGCGAAAAGCGTCCAATTTCTCTAAGCCAAGTGTTGCTTGTTCTGCTCGCGCTGTCTGTTGTTCTACAACTTGATGTTCTGGCTGTGATCGTGAGCATTACGTACGCAGTATCTTGCCCGATTGGTCTTTCAATGAAGGGACGCACAAGCAAACTTCAGTGGACAAGGCGTCTGAAAGTAACCGCCGTCACGGTAACGATTATCTGTTCTTTAGTAGCAGTGCTTGGCGCGTTTACACAGCGACCATGGCTACTCGCAATTGCCATGCTCTGGTCGGTGCCAATGATGCTCGACATTGTTTCTCGATTGCTTAAGCCATACGAAAATGCCCAGGCGCAAAAGTTTGTCAATCAGGCAAACTCACGACTTAAAAGAATTGCCCCTCGCGTTGTCGCAATAACGGGTTCGTACGGCAAAACTTCCACGAAGAATCACTTGCTCGATTTATTGATCAATGACGGAGCTGTTGTTGCATCACCACGAAGCTTCAATAATCGAGCTGGACTGTCAAGGTCAATAAATGAAAACCTCAGCGATGGCACCCGCATCTTCATTGCTGAAATGGGAACCTATGGGCCAGGTGAAATTGCTGAACTTTGTTCGTGGTGTGAACCTGAAGTTTCTGTAATTACTGCAATTGGCCCAGTACATTTGGAGCGAATGAAGAGCCTTGACGTTATTGAGGGTGCCAAGTTTGAGATTACAAAGAGTGCAAAGACAGTGATTGTCAACATTGATGATGAACGTCTGAAGATGTGGCCAGCGAAATTAACTGGCAAAAAAGTAAGAACTGCCGGTTCTGCAAACATTGATGCATCCGTACGGGTAGCTGTTGACGGAGAACTATGGCGCATTTTTATAGATGGCAATGAACTCACTTCTTTGAATTCACTCACCGGAGTGCAGCCAACAAACCTCGCCTGTGCAGTTGCTGCAGCCTTAGAGCTTGGTGTGAACGAGGAACAACTGCGCAGTCGGATTTCTTCTGTTCAGCCTGTTGCGAATCGTGCCAATGTCTTAACGGCTGCGTCTGGTGTGCAGGTGATCGACGACACGTTCAACGCCAACCCCGCAAGTGCGCAGGCCTCACTGTCACTTCTCTCGTCACTTGCGCTCAGCGGTAGGAGGGTAGTTGTGACTCCAGGGATGATTGAATTAGGTGAAGATCAGTACATTGAGAACGCAAAACTGGCACAAAAGGTTGCTTCAATGAACGGTGAGCTTGTTGCTGTTGGTAGGACCAATGTTCGCTCATTGAGCGCAGGTTACGAAAAGCATCCTCAGCGCTTTGACACGAGAGACCAAGCGGTTGCGTGGGTTCGTGAGGTTCTTATTGCAGGCGATGGGGTGTTGTACCTCAATGACTTGCCTGACCACTACCCTTAATACCTTAGAAACATTGTTAGAAGGTGTTACGTGACAATTGGTGTGATCTTCGGTGGGCCAACGCCTGAACACGACATCTCAATTTTGACCGGCCTTTTAGCGCTGCGTGAACTTGAAAAAACCAGCAAAGATGTTTTGGGAATTTACTGGACAAAAACTGGAGCATTCCATTCGGTTGCGTCTGGTGTTGAGGCTGAATCTTTTCTCGACGGAGTCCCTAAGGGATCAAGCGAAATAACTCTTCGAGTCGGTGACGAAGGCGGCTTCTATGAAACTGGCCGTAAGGAACGCCGAATGGCAATTGAAGCGTGCGTGGTCTGTCTGCACGGTGGGCCCGGAGAAGATGGAACTATTCAAGCAACACTCGACCTGGCTGGAGTTGCCTACAGTGGCCCGACAGTTGCTGGTGCGTCACTTGGAATGGATAAGTGGGCATTCGGTTCAGTTGTAAGTGCAGCGGGTCTAGCAACGCTTCCTCGCGTGCTGTTAACAAATGACACGCAGTCACTACCGTTCGACGGTCCATATATTTTGAAGCCTCGTTTTGGTGGCTCATCAATTGGTATTGATGTGGTGGCCGACTTTGCAACCGCGAAGGCTCGACTCAGTTCGAACACACACCTGTCGCTTGGATGCGTTGTAGAACCATTTCGCCAAGATTTGTATGACTTACAGATCGCGATCCGAACTTATCCAACACTTCAGCTTTCACAAATTGAAAAGCCAATTCGACGTTCTTCGAGTGCAGAAATTCTTGACTACCGCGATAAGTACGTAGGCGGCGAGGGCATGGTTTCAGCTCCACGCGAACTACCAGCGACACTTCCAGCTGGGCAGAAAGAATTAATTGAAAAGTACGCACGAACAATTGCGGATATTGCTTCAGTTCGCGGTGTTGCGAGAATTGACTTCCTTGCGAACGAGAACGAGCTCTACGTAAATGAAATCAACACAATCCCGGGATCACTTTCAAAGCACCTCTTTGTTGAACCGCAACTTGCGTTCTCAGAGTTACTCGGCGACCTGATTGCCGAGGCTAAAGAGAGACCCGCTCATCGATACAGTGCTGCTGGTGCTGATGGGCTCGTGCTTAGAAGCGCCACCAGCATCGCTTCGAAACTCGCGTAGTCGCGGGACTTCATTAAGCGCTTCATTTAGTGCATCGCTGTAGGGATCTATCAATCGACCTTTTTCAAGGGCCCAGAACGCTTCTTCGTAGTCACCCCTCGTAAGCGCATCGTGATGCAAACTGAGCGCCGCCCATTCACCATCACGAAGCATTCGAGCGGAATGGCCTTCGGCGAGGAACCACTCATAACCTCTCAGCACGCTCGCAAGTGGCTCACCAGTAACAAGTTCAAGTGCTTTTCTAACAAGGTGCGCGCCATCAGCATTGGTCATAGTTCGAGCCCTAGTGACAAGGTCATGGAATATCTCCAGGTCACTCGTTACTTCACTGGTCTCATAGAGCCCTGAAGATGACACTGGACGCAGGCGAGGGCCGTGCAGTCCTATACCCAAACTTTTCCTCACAGCACTGGCGGTATTTGAAAGCGTGCGAAGTGATGCATCGATTTCTTCGTGGGTGAGCACCCTTGTACGCAGTCGGTCTCCAGTCACTGGTTCGTGTCGGTGCAGGGCTAGATAGGAAGTCATTTCAATACAGCGCCTGCGTAGTGCAGGGGAGAATGGCTCAACCAAACCTTGCACCGTTGGCGCGGCACGAAGTAATTCCACGCGAATCTCACGCGGTTGCACAGGCTGAACCCCGCTTCTGTTGATTTGTACGCAGAAATTCTGAAGTTCTTTATCTCGTAACTCTGCTCCAACATAAATAACCAGCGATGTCGCCATCCTTTTCGCCAGCGCAGTAAGCAACTCTGATTCATTATGGGCGTACATAATTTGCCCGCCACTGTGCAGTGCTACACAGTTCTGCATTATTTGCTCGATTGACCAGTCCGCTCCAACTTGCAAAATTCCCCCGGCGTGTGAAAAAGCAAGTGTTGTAGATGACTGCTCTTCCAAGAGAACAGTAACTACGAGCGGAGCGCAGTTGAGCTGAATGTCTCCAGGTGCAATCTTTTCTGTTACTTGCAGTAAACCATCTGGTCGGTCTCCGATTCTTTCAATAAGGGAACTAATGAGCTCTGGGCTATTTGCACGAAGTATCGCAATTGCTTCATCCACACTTTCTACGTATCCAGTTGCCTGCTGGGAGCGAAGTGAGTCCTTTCTCTTCTTTGCGGCAAGCGCGAGCGGAACTGAACTGAGTAGTGAGAGATCACCTGATTCATCATGATGTTTCAAAGGTCTCGGAGCTGGGGTTTCATAATTTGTACTTAGAGAGATTGGCGCCATCAGCGACGCTGCACTTGCACTTGAAGCCACCAAGAATGGCATAAGCACCATCACTAACCCGGCGAGCCAAGCGCTCCCATCCAGTGCAGTTCTACGGCCATTTCGAAGTTGCACGATGTTGAACAGCAACTGCAGAAGAAAGATCACCCAAAAAATGCCCAGCACAATTAAAAAGAAATGAATCAAACTCGAGTGAGACTGATTTCTACTTACATTCCACCTAGAAATGACCACATAGGGGAGTAAAAAGAAATACAGCGCTAACGCACTGCCATGAAGTGGTCCACGAGCAAACTTCTTTACTGAGTTGGTAGCAGTTGCCATACTGAACTCCCTTGTGAACTCAGTTCCAGCTGACACTCCTGCGCGGTGGCTATTTCTACTTTGCTCACTATGGGCGTTGTTGTTGCTGCGCAGATCAGCACCACGTTGGTTGGCTGACTTGCGCTGAATACCCAAGTCCCCGGACCCTGTACTGGAATGTCGACGGAATTGAAGCTTGACGAAATTACGCCATTGAGTGCCCCCGTTGGTGTTGAGCGAACTTTCACGGTCGTTGTGGTCCCTGAGGAGGATGGCGGCACGGTTACGACTGGTAATGGCTTTTTTGTCGTTGTCGTCGTCGCCATGGTTGACGTTGTTGACTGTTCGCTTGTTGTTGATACGATGTTTTGCTTTTGGCCCGGGGAATTTTGTGAGCTGAGCGTAAAGACCAGGATCAGCAGCAGAATTGGGCTCGACCACAGCACTAAGTGGGCGCCCCTTAGTGAAGATATTCTTCGCATCATCGTTATTCCAACGTAACTTGGGCGCTTGCCAATTGGTATTCACTGATTCGAACGTGTTTTTGCTCATAAAAGAAACTTGATAGCAAAGTTTTTAAGTTCAGCTTGGAGCGAACCATACGACGAGTGATCTGCTCGTGCGAGCTCACGAAGTGACCTTCCTTCAAAAACACGTTGGTACGTAATTCGTGCAACTCGCTCATACTTACTTCCGTAGTAACTGTTCAGTCGACACAGCAGTGGTGAAGCGGGAGCTTCAGGGGGATCACCTTGATCAAAATTAGAAATAATTCTGATGGCGCTGCGCTCTTTAATAATCCAGCGTCGCAGTCTTCCTTTTAGCGCCGACAGAATATCTGGGGCACTGTACTGGCGAGATTCTCCTGCCCACTTAACAATTAGCTCGTTAGTGAATGAAAGTGCTGTGGCGAGAACATCACCAGGTTCGCTCATCACCCCAGAGCCAAATTTGAGCTGTCTGCAGACACTCACGATTCCAGGAATAAGAGTTTGCAGCAATGTTCTGCACACCAGGGGATTGCTGGCTTCTTCTAGAAGTACACGAAGAATTTCCGCACGCTCGATAACACTTAGTCGCGAGCGCATATCAAGCGCGTCAACCACGTCGCACAAGTCATGTAACTGTGAAAAACCTGCATCAGGGTGGTGCAGCTTTAGATTTTCTAGAGCCAAACAAGACTCTGGTGACCTGCCTAATCGACGCCATTCGCGTCGCAGTTGTCCTAATAAATCGTTGTGAGTTGTCATGAACACAGTTGAGGGCTGAGTACGCAGTGTGTAGTAACGCTGGCAATGACCGTTTAAACGACATTTGTTACAACTTCAACGGCACCCTGTACAACGCACATAGTTCGCTCTAGGCTGGGGTTATGGACATTGAAGACTTCTACGAACAGAACGAAGCCCGACGCGAAAGCGCTGAATTTGAGTTTGGTATTGAGTGGACTGACGCTACTGAAAATGAGTACGAGCTTTCGTGGGTTGAAGCAACCGGCGAACTCTATTTAATGGTTGAGCCTGAAGCGTTCATCTCAGAAGACATCTTTGGAGACTTTCTTGTCTCTAAGACTGAAATTAGTGACCTTACTGTTGTAGTGATTGGCAAAGTTGCATCTCTAGCTGCGGTTGAGGACAAACTCGACGGCTGGGAAGACGCAATGCTCGAAGAGAATTCTCTCGAGTGGCTACACGAACGATTCCCTCGTAACTAGAGGTACGGCGTACTGGAATCTGCAATCTTGCAAATTCGAGTCAATGTTGCCGCCGTGTATTTGAGCGGGATGCGCTCTGATTCATTTATTGCAGTCTGAAGCACGATCCAACTTCCATCTTTTGCGGTTGCTCGAGCGGCGTGGTGAGATCCCTTTAAGAGTTGTGACAATGCGAGTGACTGCAAGGTATCAACTTGGCTACTACTGATGCCAGCAATCTCACTTTTTTTCTGAGTGGCTAGTGCAGCCTTTACGTCTTTGCACGCGAGTCTTGCATCAGCAACTGCTCCAGCACTTCCACACCCGCTGAGAGCTAGTCCCGCTACTAGAACTGAGCTAGCAATAAAAAGTTGTTTTAACTTAGCCATGCATCAGCTGCTTGTAAAAGGAAATCACTAATGCCACGACTTTTCTCGAATATTTCGCAGAGCGGATCTTCGCCTTTGGCTACTTGACTCAGCGAAATTGCTCGGTGAGCGATGATTGAAATTCTTCGCTCACTGGTTTCTGTGGGCGACGCAAATGAGTCAGACGCAGTTACTTCAAGGGGCATGTCCATGCCCCCAACGGGCGCGAGGTCAATTGCTAAACGAAGAAGGTCGGGGCTCTGCGGCATTGGTGGCAGTGTCCAGGTGAGCATGAGCGGGAAGTGAAATTCGTCAGGTGGGTCGAGTTCTTCAGGAAGCCCGAGTACAGCGTCTTCGAAGGCAAGCAATGTTCTTGGATCAACATCGAGCTCAACGTGAAGATCTATTGGTCCACCGCAACCTTCTTCAGGGTGCAGGTCAACTT
>CAIJWX010000041.1:0-4541 GCA_903824535.1 uncultured Actinomycetes bacterium
AGTCCATTTTTTATTCGCAGGATCGATGCGCTCAGGTGAGTATGCGAGTTCAAAGGGAATCCCCGCTTTATCTAAGGTCTCCTTGATCAAGCCCCGTGTGGTTCCTGGGGAGACTGTCGACTCATTAATAATGAGTGTGCCGGGTTGCAAGTTTGCAGCAATTGAATTGAGTGCACTCAATAGAAAGGAAAGATCCGGTTTCATTTTTGTATCTAGAGGTGTTGGAACACAGATCACAACAATCTCTGATGTTCCTACTGAGTCAAAATTGTTTGCATGACTGTAACGTCCAGTTTTTACAGCGCCTGCAATCTGTGCATCACTGAGATCTCCAATAGAGGAGATGCCCGATGAGAGTTTTTCAGTAAGGCCACGATCACGATCAATCCCAGTTACTTCATGGCCTGCCTGTACTGCAGCGATTGCCAGGGGGAGTCCGACATAGCCCTGACCGACGATCGAGACTCTCATGAACGCCTGCTCGGAGTGGCCCAAAAGCGCCCAAAATGACTACTCATGGACACTAAGTAGTGATCTGTGAGTCCCTCTGGGCAATACATGTCTGAAGATTACCCTGCTGGAAGGCCATTGCGGGGTGGGGCAGGGTCAATAACTACGCGTTGACACCCTCTATTCAGATTGCCTCAACCTAGAGGTGATAAGTTCCCGATAGTAATTTTCCCAGATGAGAGAGCGTGAGAGCAGCATGAAAAGATCATCGGCATATCGCAGGTTGTCTGTTATTGGGCTATTAGCCTTTGCAGGAATCTCTATAAGTATCCAGCCATCTCTTGCCGATGCACCAACGGTGCCCACCATTGTCTCCTTTACGATGTCACCGAACTCTGTTGATATTGCAACAGCAAATACAACAGTCACCTTTGATCTTATTGTTACCAATCCAACGGGAATTGCTTCTCTTCAAAGCCAAGTGACTCTGACAGATGGGATCAATAACACTCTTCTAATTCCCATGGTTCGCACCGACCTACCGGTGAATAACACCCTACAGACGGTGGAATTTCGTGGTACCTACGCAATCCCATCGAATCTCACACCTGGTGTCTATACCGCAACTGCTTCTCCTATTGCCGGTCTAACAGCAACTGGAGGACAAGGGTTTTCTACTCAGAGCGTGAGCGCGACAGCTACCTCCACTGTTCTTGGCGCAACGAATGCTCTTCTTGTTCGAAGTGGTGGTTATTTAAACTTTGCCTACTCAACATTTACTGGACCGTCATTTGCTACCAACCGCGCAAATATATTTGTTAATCCTAAATACAACTCTGTGACTGCACCTATTTGGAAAGTTGGAGAGAAATTTAATCCCAGCGACTACTACGAACTCAAAGTTCCAACACTCTCACTCAAGATGAAAACATCAACTCCTGCAATCTGCACTACCGATGGAGCGACACTTTCTTTGATTAGTTCTGGTACATGCGGATTCACCGTCTATACGGACAAGTCACTAGATTATCAAATGAAGGAAGATGTTGAAGTTGTCACAGTAGGCGCAGCTCGCACCAAGCCCGTTTTAACAGTGGGAACTATCTCAACACAGAGCTCTGCGACTCTTCCGCTTTCTATTCAAGGCCCATTTATCTATGGAACATCGGGTCTTGTGATTCCTGTGAGTGCAACTCCAACAGTCTGTTATCCAGTCGGCAGTTACATCACCGTTATTAGTGGGGGAACCTGCACACTCAATTACTCCTCACCTGCAACAGCCGATTATTTGGCCTCAGATATCATGCCTCTGACATTCCAAATTTCGCGCACAGCGCAGACGCTCACTTTCACCCCACCTGCTTCAGCGGCCGTGGCCGGGCAGATGCTTACCTTGAGTGCAACAGCATCCAGCGGGGCACCTATCACTTTCCAATCGAACTCGCCCACCATCTGTTCTGTTACGGGGAATTCATTGAATCTTCTTGCAGCAGGAAGCTGTGAGGTCACCGCGGCTCAGGCAGGCACTACTACGATTTCTTCAGCATCGGCCACCCAGACAATTGCAGTCACCGGCTCAATAGCCCCGGTTGCTAAACAGCCAATCGTCAAGAAATCCCTAGCCAAGAAGATTGTCTGTATCAAGAAAGGGAAGAGTAGGGTTTTCACAGGAACAAAATGTCCTGCTGGATATAAAGCCAAGAAGTCTTAACCGATACCATTGCACTATCCCAATATCAGAGATCAAGAGATAACAAGAGATAACAAGAGATAAGAGGAAGAATATGTTGAAGAAATCAGTAGCCACACTCTTTGTGAGTGCGCTTCTCGCCTCCACCAGCCTGGCAACCGTTTCACATGCAGCAACCATTGTGAATGGAACGAACTGTGCAAAAGCTGGAGCAACTTCTACCGTGAAAGTTAAGGGTGTTAGCAAGACGTATCTCTGCCGCATCAACCCACTAACACCCATGGCCTCGATTACAACCTGGACTCTCAAGACATGCGTGAGCTACTTCGCAGCAGCAAAGAACAGTCAGGATTCCATAACTCAACAGCGCACTCTTGTGCAATCAATGAGTGAACCAGATAAAACTACCTACAATAAACAACTGGATGCATCCCAAGCACAGCTTGATAAAGTAGTTGCCTCGATTAAAGCCAACCACTGCAAAGCAGGCTTGTAAACCTATCTAATCGCAAACCCCCTCTTTCAGATGAAAGAGGGGGTTTGTCATAGTTAACTCACTTTTATGAATCACGCGACTTATCCAAGAAGGTTGTGTATGAAGAGGAGCTGAAAAAATCAACTTAACTGGCTTTAACTGGTTTTGACCACATTTGACCATTAAAGCTCTATGAAGTGCTGGAACTTAGGGATATCCTCATTTTGTGATAACTAGCCAACCAGAGAGCATTTGGTCTCATGCCGAAAGCGTCGATGTTGCTAAGTCGCTAGCGTCTTATCTGAAATTTCTCAAAACAAAGCCCCTTTTAGATGAGATCTTTTTCTATATGCAGAGTACTTTTTTACTTGATTATGGATTTGATGCGCTTTGCCTCTATGTCATTGATTCCAAGAGCAATCTGACATGCGTCGAGAGCACTGGCACAGATGTCCTAGCTGAACAAGGCATTAGTACGCTGAGTGAAATCAAGAAAATTATCCCCCCTATGTTGCCCACTGCGGCAGACCCTATGACTGATTGCATACTCAGTTACGATGAGGCATTAATTTTTTTCCCTTTTTCCAGACATACCGCCGTTGACGCATTCTTTCTCCATCGTGCTCCGGGCAAGCTCAAGGAAGAGGCGAAAGCATCTACAGCGCTCAAATTCTTATCTCTTATTCAAGCCCTCACCGCTCACCACCTTGTACTCAGTGGAATTCTTATTTTTCCAGAACTCCACAGCGTCAGAGATACGTCGACGATTATTCTGAGCGAACGGCAAAAAAAGATTTTAACCGGCATGATTGATGCCAAGACAAATCACCAATTAGCGCAAGATCTGGGATTCTCCGTCTCTACTATCCGTCATGAAACGATTGCGATCTACCTGTTACTTGATGTGTTAGACCGCAAAGAGGCGGCCAAGCTCGCCATTAAGCTCAATCTTGTGTAATAGCTTTTCTTTTTGATTTTCATTCGTACTTCATTCCTGACCAGCATTGACCATTTCTCACTACGGTCATTGGTGGTCAATCCCTTCACACTTCTGTTTATACGCGCGTTCTTTGACGCGACATTTACCCGCCTTGGGTGTCTATATCTATGTAGGAGAAATCTGGCCCTAGCCAGATTGAGCCCAATGTCTAAAGGAGCCAGACGTGCCAGTTGCAGGAAGTTCAGTCGAGCAGTGGTCAGTAGCTGACCTTGCTGCGCTTTATGCTGAACATCGCACCTCACTAGTTCGTCAATCTGAGCGGATTCTGCGTTCAAACGCTGATGCACATGAAGTTGTCCAAGAGGCATTTATGAAGTTCATCCTTGCTGCACCTGAACTTGATTCTGCAGAGCGTGCAATGGCTTACCTGCGTGCGACAGTGAACAATCTTTCTTTAAACGTCATTCGCGCAGCCGGTTCTCGTCCGAATTTAGTCGCTATTGATTCTGAGACTTCAGCAGAACGCATCGCTGAGATTGCAACAGAGACATATGTATCAGCCGATCAAGTCATCTCCGCCGCAGAAGATGCCGCTATCATCCGCCAGGCATTAGCACTCCTCTCACCAGCTGAGCGAACAGCCCTTGTGATGTGGGAGATGGATGGACGTTCTACCTCTGAGATTGCAGCAGAGCTTGGAATTAAAGAGAGTTCAGTGCGCCATACAGTCTCTCGCGCTCGCACATCTCTTCGCACCATTCTCTCTACCCTCATCATCGATGAAGAGCGCGGCCTTACCGCCCTTGATCTTCTCTCTACCTCTTATAAGAAGGCAGCCGAGCTTGCCAAGAAATCTTCACGCGCAGCTTTATCACTCTTCTTAGTTGTTGGAGCATTCCTTGGATTCCACGCCTTCACAGGACATGAGACCAAGATCGTTGCTCCGGTTTCAACACCAGAGGCACCTGCTGCTCCTGTCGTTGCTG
>CAIJWX010000042.1:0-3041 GCA_903824535.1 uncultured Actinomycetes bacterium
CAACACAGAACCACTCGGCACCGGATCAAACGGTCAGCCAGTATTTCTAAAGGATGTTTGGCCAACTGACGCAGAGGTTGCTGCTGCAGTTCGTGCTTCACTTACTCCTCAGATGTTTGAAGAGCGTTACGCCAGTGCCTTTAGTGGTGACGAACGTTGGCAAGGTGTTCCAGCAACGAACGCTGTGACCTACGCGTGGGACGATGCATCAACCTACGTGAAGCTCTCACCATTCTTTGATGGTCTTTCAATGCAGCCTGGAGTTGTTTCAGACTTCACTGGTATTCGCGTTCTCGCCAAGCTCGGTGACTCAGTAACAACTGACCACATCTCACCTGCTGGAAACATTCGCGCCAACGTTCCTGGTGGTCTCTACCTCACCGAAAAGGGCGTCAAAGCACAAGACTTCAACAGTTACGGAACACGTCGTGGAAACCACGAAGTGATGATGCGCGGAACATTTGCGAACATTCGTCTTCGTAACCAAGTTGCTCCTGGAACTGAAGGCGGCATCACCATCAAGTTCCCAGAGAACGAAGAAATGTTCATCTACGACGCGTCTGTTGCCTACCAAGCAGAGGGCACTCCCCTCATGATCATTGGTGGCAAAGAATACGGAAGTGGATCAAGTCGCGACTGGGCCGCCAAGGGAACCAAGCTTCTCGGGGTGAAGGCAGTACTCGTTGAGAGTTTCGAGCGTATTCACCGTTCACACCTTGTTGGAATGGGAATTCTTCCTCTTCAGTTCAAGGCTGGCGAAACTGCTGAGACCTACAAGCTCGATGGCACTGAAGTATTCGCAATTGCGGGACTTGACCCACTAAATCGTGGCGAGACTGTCCCAACAGTGCAGGTAACTGCGAAGCGTACAAATGGAGAAGAGTTGAAGTTTGAAGTGCGTCTACGCATTGATACTCCAACCGAAGCTGACTACTACCGCCATGGTGGTGTTCTTAACTTCGTACTTCGCCAGCTCGCTGCTAACTAGCCAGTTATAACAACACGGAAGCCCTCAGCGAGGCGCTTCTTCTTCATGCCATTAGCTTTCGCGGTGGTGGCTGCCCATTCACGAATCATCGTGTCTAGGTTTTCGTTTCCACCAACTTGGCTGACGTGACACTTAAGTGCTTCGATCTTCTTATCAATGGTCTTAGTTATGTCCACAACAATTGTTGGGTTCGGAGAAGAGAACCACAGCTGCTTCACAGTGTGAGGGTCATGACCTTCATCAAGAAGTTCTGGCTTGAAGTGAGGATTTCGAGCATCTGGGTAGATTGCGCGTACCGTTGCTTCACCAGCGGCCATGTGGTCGGGGTGACTTGCGAACATGCGGTCCCAGTTGCGTTCTGGATTCTGAGTAATAACAAGATCAGGCTGGTGAACACGAATAGCTCGTGAAATATCTTTTCTGAGTTGCAGTGTCACTTCGACTTCGCCGTCTGAGTATCCAAGGAATGTGAGATCAGTTACACCAACAACTTTGGCAGCTGCAGTTTGTTCAGCTTCACGGTATGCAGCACGCTCAGCTTTCGTGTGCGTTGACGCATCGCCGCCAGCGTCACCTGAAGTAACGAGACAGTAGGCAACATCAACACCGTTCTTAGTAAGAAACGCAACAGTCCCCGCTACTCCAAAGTCAATGTCATCTGGGTGAGCAACAATTACAAGTGCTTTTTTGATGCTGTCATCGTATTTATAAACAGCTGTTTCAGATTTCTTCTTGGACATCTTTATTCCTCTGAGGTTGGATCCCAGTTGGCGAGATCTTTTAGTCGTGGATCATTTGAAAATACTTCAACCACCGGACGCTTCAGTGCAATGCGGCGCATGATTACTTCAGCTTCAATGATCTGGTTGTAGAGCAGCATTGAAACAACTACTCCCGTAGATCCAGCACGTGCGGTGCGGCCAGAACGGTGAAGGTATGCCTTGTGGTCTTCTGGCGGGTCGAAGTGAATTACACAGTCAACACCGTCAATGTGAATTCCTCGAGCAGCTACGTCAGTTGCCACAAGCACTGAGAGCTTGTCCGCAGTGAAGTCAGCTAGAGCCTTCTCACGTTGGCTCTGCTTCAGGTCGCCGTGAATAGCTGCTGCGTTGACGTTTTCTTTTTGTAGTTGCTCTACAAGACGGTCTGCCCCACGCTTGGTGCGACAGAAAATAATTGTCTTATCCATTGACTTACAGATATTTGCTACTACCTTGACGCGGTCCATTTGGTGCACGTTAAGAAAGTGGTGCACCATATTTGAAACAGTCTGCGATTCGCTCGCGACTTCGTGAAATACCGGGTCAGTGAGGTAGCGCTTCACGAGACGGTCAATTGCTCCATCGAGTGTTGCAGAGAAGAGCAGTGTCTGGTGAGGGTGTTCAGCAATGCGACGAAGAACCCATTCGACCTGGGGCATGAAACCCATGTCGGCCATGCGGTCAGCTTCGTCAAGTACAAGAACATCAAGGTTTTCTACATTGAGTTCACCCCGGTCACCAAGGTCAATAAGTCGACCAGGAGTGGCAATGATGATGTCGCAACCCTTTTTTAGCGACTTCACTTGCTTTTCAATATCAGCGCCACCGTAGACAGCGTTGACGTGAAGTCCAAGTGCCTGACCTAATGGTTCAAGTACTTCGTGCACTTGAACTGCGAGTTCGCGAGTTGGAAGAAGGACTAGTCCTCGAGGACGAGCTGGCCCGCCTTCAGGGATGATTTCTTTTTCACTGCGCGCCACACGCTGCAGCATTGGAAGTCCGAAGCCCAGAGTCTTTCCAGATCCGGTCTTCGCCTTTCCACACACGTCGCGTCCAGCCAGTGCGTCATGAATGGTCATGGCCTGAATAGGAAAGGCAATATTGATGCCTTGAGCGCTCAGCGTCTCACAAAGTTTTGGATCTACGCCTAACTCAGCGAAGGTTTTATTGGTGTCATACGAGTCTTGTGACGACGTCACAAGCTCCGGGGATTCACTGCTCACGGAACTACGGTCTTTTCTCGGTCGGACCCGGAACCGTCGTTCGAAAGTGTGGGCCCAAGCTCACTTCTA
>CAIJWX010000043.1:0-2547 GCA_903824535.1 uncultured Actinomycetes bacterium
AATATGAAGCGAGTGATCGATTAAGTTCATTGGCCAAGTCAATAAAACGAGTAGGTGCACCAATCTCTTGAGCCTTAGAAACTAAATAGGAAGGATCAACGGGAATGCAATGACCTCCAACTCCTGCGCCTGGATAGAAAGGCATAAATCCATAAGGCTTGGTCGCTGCAGCATCAACGACTTCCCGAACATCGATATTCATGGCCGCGCAAAATTGGGCAATTTCGTTGATGAAAGAGATATTGACTAAACGAAAGCAATTTTCAAGCAGCTTGGCAGTCTCGATAACCTCAAGTGAAGATCCTATAGTCACAGAGTCGATAAAAGTTTTATAAAAAGCACAAGCGCGCTGGGCGGCTTCTGGTGTGAGGCCAGCCACCATCTTGGGCGTATTTGTCACAGTCCATTTTTTGTTTGCTGGGTCGATGCGCTCAGGTGAGTAGGCGAGTTCATAGGGAACTCCGGTTTTATCCAAGGTCTCTTTAATGAGGCCGCGGGTGGTTCCAGGGGAGACTGTCGACTCGTTAATAATGAGCGTGCCTGGCTTTAGATAATTTGCGATGCATTCCAGTGCGCCCTTTAGGGGCGCAAGATCTGGCTTGCGTAACGTGTCAAGCGGTGTTGGAACACAGATAATTATAATCTCAGACTCTTTGATTACTTCAAAGTTAGAAGTCGCTGAATAGTTGGTGGATTCCAAAGCGCGCGCTAGCTCAACATCACTGGTATCCATAATTGGAGACAGACCGGAGTTAAGTTTCTTAACGAGTTCTATTTGAGAATCAATGCCCACTACATGGTGGCCTGCATTTGATGCCGCTATGGCAAGCGGTAGGCCGACGTATCCTTGCCCAAGAATAGAGACCTTCATAGGACTAGATTACTCGCTTAAATTCACTTCATCGCAGAAGGGTGAGTGCAGAGCCCGAAATCATCTTAAGATGGGCGCCCACCTCAAGATGATATGTTCAGATCCTTAGAGTCGGGGGAGAATATGAAGAAGTTGATCAAAGTAATTGCCTTAATTGGTTTACTCATTGGATTGGCTGAGCCAACAAGTGCGGTAGCAGCTGATAAAGCTACAGTTGTCTCATTCACAATGACTCCAGATACCGTCGATACGGTTTCTTCCAACGCTATTGTGAGTTTTGATCTGACAGTTTCAAACCCAACGGGTATCGCTTCTACCCAAACGCAGGTAACACTGACTGATGGAGCAAATAATACGCTTATCACGACTTTGGTGCGCACAGATTCTCCAGTCAAGAGTTCTTTGTCAACAGTTGTTTTCCACGGCGCACTCACAATTCCGTCAAATCTTCCCAATGGTGTTTATAGTGCCACCGCTAAACCTGTATCGTCTTTAAATGCTGACGGATCTGTCGGTTATCCGACGGGAACCCTCTATGCGACATCAACCTCAAAAGTTGTGGGGGCTGAAGATTCATTGTTGGTGCGGACTAATGGTGTTTTAAATTATAACTATCCCACTTTTTCTGGTCCAGCATTCGATAAGACAGTGACACACACTTTCGTTAACTCAAAGTTCTCCACTGCGACCGATCCCATTTGGAAAGTCGGCGAGAGTGTCGACATGGCAAATTACTATGAGTTGCAAGTACCAGGCATCTCTTTAAAGCTCACAGTTGTAACGCCAAACATATGTTCTGCTAATGGTTTAGTTCTTCAGCTTGCTACCGTCGGCGCCTGCGCATTTACAGTTTCGACATCTAAGACTGCCGATTATCAGGCACAGAAAAATGACCAAGTCATAAGCGTAACTGCTGCGCGTACCAAACCGACGTATGTAGTTGGAGTTATTGCAAGTCAAAGTTCTACAAATCTTCCGTTATCTATTCCTGGGCCTTTCGTTTACGGGCCCCTAGGATTGGTAATTCCAACATCGGTAACTCCAGCCGTATGTTTTGTAACTGGCACATACATCAACGTGATCAGCGGTGGAACCTGTGCGCTCAATTATTCAAGCCCAGCGTCAACCAGTTACCTAGCATCTGATGTTTTTCCATTAACTTTTCAAATTACTCGTTCACCGCAAACTGTTGCATTTACAGCACCTTCTAGTGCGGCGCTGGCAAGTAAGAAAATCACTTTAAGTGCAACCGCATCAAGTGGAAATGTGGTGAACTTCCAATCTGACTCACCAACCATCTGTTCTGTTACCGGAAATTCCCTCAATCTTCTTGCACCAGGAAATTGTCAGGTAGAGGCGATCCAAGCTGGCACCGCTACAGTTTCACCAGCATCAGCAACTCAGTCAATTACGGTCACCGGCGTCGCAGCAACAGCTGCAAAGAAGCCGGCCGTTAAGAAGATTGCCTGCATGAAAAATGGGAAGACAAAGACATTCATAGGCGCAAAATGCCCTGCCGGATATAAAGTAAAGAAGTAATTGCTGATATGATTGCCGATCGCAACGTCAGTAGTGTGTAAAAGGAGAAGAATATGTTGAAGAAATCAGTAGCAACGCTTTTTGTCAGTGCACTTCTAGTCTCAACGGGCATCTCCACAGTTGCTCACGCCGCGACC
>CAIJWX010000044.1:0-3675 GCA_903824535.1 uncultured Actinomycetes bacterium
GATTCGAAATGCAAACGTTGAATGAATAATTCCTGCGTCATGCATTTCAGATGCAATCTGGGCAACGGAGTCCCCCGGGTTGACCGTAAAGACAGCTTCCTTACCCGAACCTCCTATGGGGTTCATTTGGAGAAAAAACCAAACAAGAAAAATTACAACAAGCAGCAAAATAGCTTGGAGAACCCTCTTGACTGGCCTAAGCAGAAGGAAGCGCATCTACGTAGTTTTGCAGCATGATTACTGCCGCGGCGCTATCTATGTGGTCCCGGTGATTCTTTGCCTTCATACCGGCCCCAGAAAGCGATTTTTGAGCCTCCAAGGTGGTTAAGCGCTCATCCCACTGAAGTACCAAATATGAGGAAAATGACGCTTTTATGGCCTCAAATAGCTGGTCGGCAATTTCAGTACTTTGCGTGTCGTTTCCAGAAAGAGAAATTGGACGTCCTATGACAATTGTCTCGACGAATTCTTCTTCAAGAAGCACACCGAGGTTTTCTAGAAAAGAGTCATCGGCATCAAGTGCGGGACGTGGAAATGCCATTGTCTGTGCTGAATCAGTTATGGCAACGCCGCATCTGCGAGTGCCCGGATCAATTCCGAGAATTCGACTCATAGTTCCTAGAGAGCTTTAGCCGCAGAAAGCACTTTGTCGATACCCGAAGCATCTTTACCGCCTGCAAGAGCTAAGCGTGCAGAGCCACCGCCACCGCCACTAACAAACTTGGCAAGATCCTTAACTGTTGTTTGTGCATCAAGAGACTCATCGGAAGCAACCACAATCGAAACCTTGTCTTCGAATGCACCTGCAAGCACCACTGCCCTACGTCCTCGTTTTTGAAGATCTTGTGCAAGGGTGCGCAGCTGTTCTCCAGGAAATCCATCAACTCGAGCTACAAGGATTGGATTGTCAGTTTCCTTGTGAAGCTGTTCAGCAAACGATGAAAGTTGAGACTGTCGAAGTGCCGACATTTCTTTTTCAACTTCTTTCTGACGCTCAAATACTCTCTCAAGTGCTGGAACAACATCATCAAGCGATGTTTTAAGAAGTGTTGCAACCAAGCCAAGCGCACTTTCCATTTCCTGACTTCTTCGGTAGGCACCGAGTCCACTAACTGCCTCAATGCGACGAGTACCCGATCCAATTGACGCTTCGCTAACAACCTGGATTTGACCAATTGAGCCGAGGCTGTCAACGTGCGTTCCACCACAGAATTCAAGGCTGTTCACACCAGCACGAACAACACGAACTTGGTCACCGTACTTGTCACCAAAGAACGCAATGGCCCCCATGGTCTCAGCTTCTTTTTTAGAGGTCTGGATTGTCTCTACTGGCTCATTGTCAACAATGTCTCCATTGGCAATTGTAAGTACTTGAGCCATTTCTTCACTTGCGAGACCTGAGCCGTGGGCAAAGTCAAAGCGGAGTCGATCTGGTCCAACGTAAGAACCTTGCTGGCGAACATGATCACCAAGAACGCTACGTAGTCCAGCGTGAAGTAAGTGAGTTGCAGTGTGATTACGTCTTACGGCTTCACGACGTTCTGGAGCAATGGTTGCTACACAGACTTGGCCAGGAAGAATTTCTCCAGTGAGCTTTCCGCGGTGAGCAAATAGCCCACCTGCAACATTCTGGGTATCAATAACTTCGAAGCGACCGGACTCAGTAACAACTGTTCCCATGTCTCCTACCTGGCCACCAGATTCTGCGTAGAACGGTGAGTTCTCAAGGAACAACTCGCTAGTTCCATCAGCACCAGAAAGAATCGCAACTACTGAAGTTTCAATGCTGTAGCGCTCAACATCACGACCAACAAAGTTTGTGGCTCCGTGGCTCTCAATGAGGTCTTTGTACTGTGATTCATCAGCCAAGTTAAGTGCCTTAGCTTTTGAACGTGCTCGTTCCTTTTGTTCGGTCATTGCAGCATCAAAGGCATCGCGCTCAACACTTAGACCGGATTCAGCAACAATTTCGTCAGTCAACTCAATTGGGAACCCATGAGTGTCGTGAAGTTTGAATGCCATGTCTCCAGGGAAGATAAGTGAGCCAGATTTAGTTACTTTGTTGCGCTCTTCTTCAAGCAACGTCATTCCAGCCTTGAGCGTGCGAGAGAATCCTGCTTCTTCTCGCTCAAGGATTGAAACAATAAGGTCGCGGTCCTTGATGAGAACTGGATAGGCGCCACCCATTTTTTCAATGGTGGCGTCAACTAGTTGTGCGGTTAGCGGAGCATCAGATCCAGCTCGACGAGCAGCAAGGATTGCTCGACGGATAATGCGGCGAAGAACATAACCACGACCTTCATTAGAAGGAAGCACGCCGTCAGAAACCAAGATACTCATTGCGCGACCGTGTTCAGCAATACGTCGAATAGCAATGTCGGTGTTCTCATCACGACCTAGGGGCGCATTAACTGCACGTGATGCCGTTTCAATCAGTGGTGCGAAGAGGTCGGTAGCAAATACAGACTCGACACCATTAAGAATTGAGAGCACTCGCTCAAACCCTGCACCGGTGTCAATATTCTTCTTTGGAAGATCAATAAACGATTCGTTTGGCCCCTTTTCGAATTGCATGAATACGAGATTCCAGAATTCAATGAATCGGTCTTCGCCTCCATGCGCAGGGCCACCGTCCGCTCCAAAGGATGGTCCTTTGTCGTAGAAGATTTCAGAACACGGACCACACGGACCGCTGTCACCCATGGCCCAGAAGTTGTCTTCGCCGAGACGCTGAATTCGCTCTGGACGAATGCCAATTAGATCGCGCCACATTTCTTCAGCTTGGTCATCTGAATGGTGAACAGTGATCCAGAGTTTTTCAGGATCTAGACCGAATCCTTCAGTAATAAGTCCCCATGCGTACTTGATCGCGCCTTCTTTGAAGTAATCACCAAATGAGAAGTTGCCCATCATTTCGAAGAATGTCAAGTGTCGCTGCGTAGTTCCAATTTGATCAATGTCACCTGTTCGAAAACACTTCTGAATTGAAACTGCGCGGTTATATGGTGCCGTTTCTTCTTCAGTGAAATAGGGCTTAAAGGGCACCATTCCAGCAACGGTAAAAAGAAGCGACTGGTCGTGAGGAATCAGACTCGCTGAGGGAACGATCGTGTGACCATTTTCAGCGAAGTAATTAAGAAAAATAGACCGGAGTTGAGCTGCTTCCACGGGATTTACTCTACCGGCGCTGAAGTGCCATTGGTGTCTGATTGCCCGGTTCTGCGACGCCACTGTTCAACTAGTGCCTGTTCTCGGCCATAAAACGATGGGTCGAAGAATCTTGAGCCCTTGTGGGCGTCTGGGAGGTACTGCTGATCTACCCACCCGTTCTCATAGTCATGGGGGTACTGGTAGTTCGTACCAAAACCAATTTCGCTGGCCCCTCGGTAGTGGCCATCTCGGAGGTGATCAGGAACCTCAATGTGCCCACCCGCTTGTACCGCTTGAGTTACGGCGCCAAGGGCGCGAGTTACCGCGTTGCTTTTTGGAAGGAGCGCGAGGGTGATAGTGGCGTGAGCCAGTGTCAATCGAGCTTCAGGCAAACCAACAAACTCAACTGCACGTGCAGCTGATTCAGCAACCAAGAGGCCCATTGGATCAGCGAGTCCAATGTCTTCACTCGCAAGAATTACTAGTCGCCTCGCCAAGAAGCGTGCGCTTTCGCCACTCTCCAAC
>CAIJWX010000045.1:0-12547 GCA_903824535.1 uncultured Actinomycetes bacterium
AACACTTTTTCAATGCCAGTAAAATCTTCTGATTTAACCTCGCCGTGATCCGGCATTTCAACAACTGAACGTCCAAACTGAATTTCAATTCCCATTTCAGTGAGCTTCTTAGCGGTGTACGCACTCACCTTTTCTGGGAAAGGGGTTAGCAAGCGTGGCGCCATGTCTACGAGTAAAACGCGAATGTTCGCAGGATCAATTCGAAGGCCGTCTCGACGGACCACAATGCGAATGAGTTCTGCAATTGCTCCTGATGTTTCAACACCAGTAGGGCCACCACCGACAACAACGAAGGTTCGCCTTACGGGCTTACCTTCTTCTGCTTCAACGTCGGCTGATTCCAGGGTCATCAAAAGTCGATTTCGTAGATTTCGCGAATCAGAAAGTGAGTAGAGAGGCATTGCAAACTTTGATGCTCCCGGAATTCCGAAGTAGGCAGCAGTTGCACCAGTAGCAATAACGAGGTGATCGAACCCAATTACTGCGCCATCATTCAAGCGCACATGTTTACGTTCATGATCAACTTCCATAATTTGGCCGTGACGAAATCCAATGTTGTCTTCTTTACCAAAAATTGTTCTAATCGGATACGCAACTTCTGCAGGCTCAAGCGCTGCAGTTGCCACCTGATAGAGCAGGGGCAGAAAGGTGTGAAAGTTGTGCTGGTCAATAATCGTGACCTTCACATTTTTTCCAATAAAGCCACGAGCTGCAGCGATTCCGGCGAAACCGCCACCAGCAATAACTACGTGAGGAAGATGTGAATAATCAGGAAAGACCATGGCGGAGTTAGTTGACGTCGACATGTTCAACTAAATCTTAATGGTGCCTAGAAGGAATTGTTCATCGACGAGCAAAACGGCGACCTATTCCATAGATGAGTCCCGAAGCAATCATCAGTATTGAAAGCAAGCGGTCACCAATTTGAAAATTTAATGAGATCGCAACAGGAATTAACGCCCCAATTACCCAGAGAAGCTGCTGGCGAACAGCAAAACGAGCAAAGGTTCTGCCCTGCGCGCCAGGAGGAACATTTCTTTGAGTAATTGCATCAAAACTGGGCTGCACTACTGCAGCACAGAGTCCGAGCCAGCCAGCCAGAAGCACCTGAGAAAGTAACTGCGGATGCGACGACGCAATCCCAGCACCAATGCCTGTTAGAAGGAGTGACCACGTAAGCAGTGTTGACTCTTTGAGCGAATTACGAACTCTCGTAACAATTGCGAGACCACACAGCGCGCCCACTCCGCTTATTGCCAGTGCGCAGGCAAACCATGTGAGTCCAGCGTGCTCACGTCGCAGCCCAAAGGCGAGCATGAATGTTGTGAACCCCACGCTGAAGCGCATAAGTGCAGATGCAGTTAAGCCCCACGCAACTTCAACATCGCCAGTTGGATTGAGTGTGTTGAGATCACGTTCTGCTTGGCTCAATGAAACAACACGGTCACGAATAACCTTTGCCGGTCGGTGCAAGCGAAGGCTCGCAATCGTTGCCATTACGAACACAATTGAGGCAGCGATAAGAACACTTGGTGCTCCTATCCCCTTCAAGAGTCCTGCCCCTACAGATCCAGCTATTAATCCAACAAATGTCCCAAGCAGTGTTAGCTGCGCATTGAAACCAGAAAAGCCCTGCTCTTCTTCTACGTCTTGTGTAGGCCATCCTGATTCGCCAACATTCGCGGCGTGCTCACGAAACTGATCCGTTCTCGCCATTTCAGGCACGAGTGCACCTCGAGTAACGACATAAAGCTTTGACGAAATGAGCACCAGAAATGCTTCAGGAAATAGCCATAGTGAATCAAGATGTGTTGCCATTGACCAGCACAGCAGTGCACGAAGCCCAGCTGAAATCGCGACCAGAATTCGTCGACCATTTGCAGAACGGTCAATGAGCGGACCGAGGATTGGTGACACGATTGCAAATGGCGCAATAGTTATTAATAAATACGCCAACACTTTGCTTTTTGCTTCCGTAGGTGAAACGGAGAAGAAGAGTGACCCGGCTAGAGAAACCGTGACGAGCGTGTCGCCGGCCATCATGATTACGTGCACTAGTGCCAAGCGACCAAAAGCTGTTGACTGGTCGAATAGATCTTGCGCGGAGGCCCGCAAGAATGAGCCAAATCCACGTCTTCGCACGAATCAACAGTAGGTCAAGTTATGGCTTTTTAAGGGCACATTTGTGTTACAAAACTGCTAAACCGGTTTTATGAATATACACTTTTTTAGCAATCTTCCACTTGCCTTGCTCACCGCATGGGCCTGGGCGTTCTGCGCATTCCTTGTTGGACGCGCTGTAAAGCGTCACGCCACAATTGACATCTTCTGGGGTTCTGGGTTTTTATGGATCTATCTTGAATCGCTCTGGTTCTCTCGCTCTCAGAGCAGTTCATCGGGTGGTAACTGGTGGTTCGACTCAGCCCTCAATGGACACAGCGTTCGATGGATACTTCTAGGAGCAGTAGCGCTCTGGAGTCTTCGCCTTTCAATTCACTTAGCTATTCGTCAAAAGGGAACGGCAGAAGACTCTCGTTATGTGTGGATCATGCGCGGAGCACGCGATGGAAACAAGACGCTGTACGCATTGAAGAAGATTTACGGCCTACAAGGTCTACTTATGTGGTTCGTTTCAATTCCAATCCAGTGGATGGCGTTCGCAACAAAGTTCAACTTCCTCGTATGGATTGGCCTCGCCATTGTTCTCGTAGGTGTCTACTTTGAAGCAGTTGGTGACGAGCAGTTGCGTCGCTTTGTCGCTAATCCTGCCAACAGCGGAACAACTATGAACAAGGGACTATGGCGCTACACCCGTCACCCAAATTATTTCGGTGACGCCTGCGTCTGGGTTGGTTTTTTCGTCTGCGCACTTTCTACCAAGTACGGATTCATAACAATTCTGTCGCCAGTGCTTATGGTGTGGCTACTTACGTCACTTTCAGGAAAGCCAATGCTCGAGCGCAAGCTTTCTAAAACACGTGAGGGCTACAACGAATACATCGCGGCAACGAGTTCGTTCTTCCCTCGTCCACCTAAGAAAATTAGTTAGCGCTTCGCTTCGTAATTACTTTGGCGATCAGTCGCCAGCCGAGCATTCCAAATAGCAAGAACGAAAACGCCACGATGATGAATGAAGCTGCTGTTCCTTGGCCGGCGATCACTCGAAGAATCATTCCAACAGCGGTTGTGACAGAAGCAACGAGTACTCCGGCCTTAAAAGTCCAGCCACCACGCTTTGTTTTATTTAAAAATAGCCAAGCCAGTAGAAGTCCAATTGCAAATGGCCAGGTGGTTGTAAAAATGCCTTTTGCCGATTCACCGTCATTATGGTGAGCTCTTCCGATGCTTACGAATACGAGAACTACGGCAAGATCAAAGGAAATTCTGAGTGAGCGCATACAGCAAGACTATCTAGCCAGGTGCGTACATCGACCCTTCTAAAGTGACCTAATTTGTCTCCATGACCAAATCATCACGAGCCAGAAGCTTTGAGACCACCAGTCGAGCCACAATTACCCTCCCCGACGGAAGAGCTGCTCACCGAGATCACATTGAGCACTCGCAGCGCCTGGAGAAAAAGTTTTATAACGTTCGCCCTGGCGTCTGGTCGTTTATTGGTAATGGATTATCGAATCAATCATTCATTGAAGGTCCTGAAGGAATTATCGCTATCGACACTGGTGAGTCCAATGAAGAAATGGCTCACGCACTTGTACATCTTCGAGAGCACACCGACAAACCAATTGTTGCGGTCCTCTACACACACTTTCACTACATCGCGGGAACGCAGGCAATTGTTCAAGAGAACGACGGCAAACAAGTTCCGATTTGGGGACACGAGCGAATTAAGCACAACCGCGAAGGCGCTACTGCAGAAATTGGACCTACATACACTCGCGGACTTGTTGAGCAGTTTGCAATTCTCATGCCCGAAACTGGTGCCGACGGAAACGTAAACGTTGGACTCGGAAGATTCTGGCGTGACCCAATGCACGCTCCATTCACCTCTGGATTTATTCCTCCGACCAATACATTTGGTGATGAACCATCCAGCCACAAAATTGCTGGACTTCGCGTAGACGTCATCCCATCTCCATCAGATGCCAACGACTCAGTCACCTACTGGTTCCCAGAACTCGACACTGCAGTGAACAACACAGTGTGGCCAGTACTTTTTAATGTGTTCGCAATTAGAGGCGAAGAATACCGAGACCCTCGAATTCTCGTCAAGGGAGTAGAGAAGATCCTTGCTCTGAACCCAGAACACCTTGTTGGAGTGCACGGTCCCCCGATCTCTGGCCGCGAAGAAATCCAAGACCGCGTTACTAAATACCGTGATTCAATTCAGTTCCTGTGGGACCAGGCAGTGCGCTCAATGAACAAGGGATTGTTCAGTGCAGACATTGGCCAAGCAGTTGAGCTACCAGCGTGGTGTGATGAGGATTATCTAACGTCTGAGTTCTACGGAGTTGCCGAACACCATATGCGCCAAATCCGAACTGGATTATTTGGATTCTTTGACGGCAACGAAGCGAACCTATTTCCACTCACTACCCCAGAACGAAGCGAACGACTCATTGAGGGATTCGGTGGCCGCGAAAACGTAGAACAACAGCTTCGAGATGCAATCGAGAAAGATGACATTCGATGGGCGCTCGAACTCGGTTCCTGGTTAGTTCACTCACCTGGAGCAACCCCAGAAGACAAAAAACTTCTCGCCACAGCCCTTAGAACCATTGCTCAGCGAACTACTTCAGCGAACATTCGAAGCTGGTGCATAACTCGAGCACTAATCCTTGATGGTTCATTTGACTTCTCACGGTTCAATGATCACCGCTTCAGTTACAAAATGATTATTGAAGCACCTCACGAAATGTACGTGGCATTGCTTCGAGTAACACTCGATCCTGATCTAGTTGAAAATGAGAACTTCCATATTGGCTGGGACTTTGGTGGCTCAAAGACTGTTGGGTTGCACATTCGAAACAGTGTGGCCTTTGTGAGTGATGGAAAGAATGTCGACGCAACACTTCAAATGGGAATTGAAACGTGGGCAGAAATCCTTACTGGAAAAGTTGAATTTGCCCAGGCCGTTGAAAACGGAAAGATCACCATTGTTGGCGACAAGTCAAAAGTAATCAAGACACTGAATGCATTCGAGATTGGTGCGCTTAGAAATGCCAAATGAGTCGTTGCCACTTTCAACGCCAGAATTCACTGGTCAGATTGAACGACTAATTACTGATTCAGCGCCTCGTCGTCTCGTAAGTACCAAGGCACCGAAAGATGCCCCAAATGTTTTGCTAATTCTGCTTGACGATGTTGGATTCGGATCATTTGCAGGGGTAGGCGGACCTGTTCCAACTCCGGGACTAGACAAAATTATTAAACAAGGTCTTCTCTACAATCAGTTCCACACCACCGCACTTTGTTCACCCACCAGAGCTTCAATGCTGACTGGAAGAAATCATCACTCAGTACATATGGGTGGCATCACAGAAATTGCAAACTCTTTCCCTGGATACGACAGCGCCATCCCACCAGAAGCTGCGACCGTTGCCCAAGTGTTGCAGCAGTCTGGTTACGCCACATCATGTTTTGGAAAGTGGCACCTCGCGCCATCTTGGGAGCAGAGTCCCGCGGGCCCGTTCAATCGCTGGCCCACAGGAATGGGTTTTGACCGCTTCTACGGAATCATTGGTGCTGAGTCATCGCAGTTCGAGCCACCTGTTTACGACCAGACAACTCCAATCGCTCCCTACGTTGGCAAAGACAATTATCACCTTACAGAAGACCTTGCTGATCAGGCAATTAGCTGGATTCAACGCCAAAAGGCTTCACGTCCAGATCAACCATTCTTTTGTTACTTCTCTACCCCAGCAGTGCACGCTCCACACCATGTTGCACCTGAGTGGAGCGACAAGTTCAAGGGGAAGTTTGATCAAGGTTGGGATCAACTTCGCACAGAAATTTTTGAACGTCAATTGAAGCTCGGAACCATTCCCCCAGGAACAGCAAACACCACTCGTCCGAAAGAAATTCCAAGCTGGGATGAATACCCTGAGCGTTATCGCCCCGTTGCTTCACGACTTATGGAAGTGTTTGCGGGATTCTTGGCTCACACTGATGCACAAATCAAGCGTGTAATTGATTCACTTGACGAAATGGGCGTAAGTGACAACACTCTCATCATTTACATCACTGGAGACAATGGAGCCTCCGCTGAAGGAACCGTGCACGGAGCATGGAGTGCTCCCTCATTCCAAAATGGTGTCCACGAGGATCCTGAGTGGCTACTTGAGCACATGGATGACTTCGGGACAGCCAAATGTGAGAATCACTACAACGTTGGTTGGGCGTGGGCCCTTGATGCTCCGTTCCAGTGGATGAAACAAGTTGCATCTCACTTTGGTGGCACACGCAATGCAATGGCAATGTCGTGGCCCAAGCGCATTAAAGAAGGCAAGCAAATTAGATCGCAGTTCCATCACGTAACGGACATTGCCCCAACAATTTACGAAGTGACCGGCGTGAACCCTCCAGAAACGTTTAACGGGATTGAACAAATGGAGTTTCACGGGACATCAATGGCGTACACCTTTGATAACCCCGACGCCCCGTCAACGCATACGTCGCAGTATTTTGAAATTCTTGGAAACCGCGCAATCTATAGCGATGGCTGGATTGCGTCATGTTTCCACGGAAGGCTTCCGTGGATTCGACTCGCAGGCTATGAATTCGATGGCGAACAAGAAGAATGGGAACTCTATGACATCAGGTCTGACTTCTCACAGTCAATTGATCTTTCAAAAGATTTCCCTGAAAAACTCGAGGAGCTAAAGGAAATATTCCATCAACACGCCATCAAATATGGCGTCTACCCACTCAGAGACCCTGGATCTCCGCGCGGCGGCGATTTTTCAGTTCCACATTCTCTTGGAAACAGAACAAAGGTTACGTACACACCTGCTCACGTTCGTATGCCAGAAAGTTCAGTGCTCAATCTCAAAAACTGTTCCTACCAAGTAACAGCCAGTCTGAATGTCACTGATACAGCTGAAGGAGTAATTGTTTGCCAGGGCGGGAACATGGCTGGATGGTCTTTGTATCTCTCTAAAGAGCAGCTCCCAACGTTCCACTACAACTTGTTCGGGCACGAACATACGCAGGTTCAGTCCTCGCAACCACTCGGACCAGGTGACCACACCATTGAAGTCAACTTTGTTTATGACGGAGGATTCGGTCAAGGTGGCGACATCACCCTAAGTATTGATGGAAAAGCTGCGGCGACTGGTCGACTGGAGAAAACCGTGCCGCTGGTCTTTTCAATGAGTGGGGAAACGTTCGATGTTGGGATAGATACTGGTTCACCAGTTGGACCGTATCCTCATCACTTTCCTTGCACCGCAAAGATTCACACCGTCACCCTTGAACGACTCGATGAACCGAGCGAAGAAGTGAAGGCACTGATGCGAAAAGGCGAATTCAAAGCGTCACTCAGTACGCAGTAGCGCTATTTTGCGGCGAGTAGTTCGTAGATTCGCGACTTCCAGTCAAGACCTTCTGTGGTTTTTCCCTGCTGGTGAAGCTCATCGCGTTCTCTTCTAATTTGAGCAGCAACTTGCGCGGTGTTTTCCGGTACAGCTTTTGCCACTTCGTCACGAATAACTTGAGCGAGAGCTGGCGCTGATCCCCTGCTGGTCACAGCCACAGTGACATCTCCCGCCGTGTGAAGGGCCATGAAGTAGAAATCGCAGCGATCAGGAACGTCAACACAGTTGAGCCAAATACCTAATTCTGCTGCTTCACCAACAATGACGTCATTTGTTTTGTCATCTGCCACAGCAGAAATAACCAACATGTAGCCAGCGAGGTCACCGTATTCATACTCACGTTGTTGAAAGGACGAAAGCCCCTCTGGAAGTGGTGCAAGAACATCCTTGGAAATCATGTCCACTCGCGCTCCGGCGTCAATGAGTAGTTGCGCCTTACCCGTACCTATTTTTCCAGCCCCAAGTACGAGTACCCGCTTATTTTCAAGTTTGAATGTAAGCGGGAGCATGATTAGATAAGCACCACATCGCTGAATGCAAAGTCACGAAGATTTAGTGTCGCAACTTCGCCAACAACAATGATCGCTGGGTTTGAAACGTCCAGGTTGGCGAGTGAAAGCAAGTCCCCTCGAACTGTACGTTGCGTCTCAGTCCAAGCTCTTTCAATGACAGCTACAGGGGTTGTCGCATCTAGGCCACCCGAAATGAGTTCTTTAGCAATGGTTTCTCGATGCTTGATACCCATCAAAATAATTAACGTTGTGTCAATCTTTGCGAACTGAGTGAAGTTCGTTGCTTCTCCGTCTGAGCCTGTGCCTGTAACAACAGTGAAGCCACGAGAAATCCCTCGGTGCGTTACTGGAATACCAGCTGCCATAGGGCCGCTCAGCGCAGAAGTTACGCCTGGGACCACGTCGCAACGAATACCAGCTTCATGAAGAGCAATTAGTTCTTCACCTCCGCGACCAAAGACGAAAGGGTCTCCGCCTTTTAAGCGAACGATTGTCTCGTGATTCTGAGAAAGAAGAATGAGCAACTCATTGATTGACTCTTGACTAGATGAATCTCCAGGTTCTTTCCCGGCAAAGTAAACCTTGGCATCGGGATTTACGTACGACATCACCGAATCATCAATTAAACGGTCACGAACAACAACATCTGCTTCTCCGAGTAGACGTGCAGCTCTAATTGTCAGAAGATCAGCATCACCGGGACCTGCTCCTACGAGGTAAACGGTCATACGAGCCCCTTGCGGACTACGAAGTCACCAAATGATTCATCTTCTTCACCTTCAGTGCCCCAGCGATCAAAGAGCGGCCCTAGAAGTTCTGGAAGCTCTTCGAGCTTTACTTTCTCCTTGAAGATGGTTGCTAATCGGTCACCTCTGGTGCCTCCACCTAGATAGACGTCGTAGCCAGTTTTTGTTCTGCCAACGATTCCCACTTCTGCAACTGCAGGTCGAGCACATCCATTAGGACAGCCAGTCATTCGTAGCTGCAGTGGTCGTCGCCCTGACACGCGTCGTCCTAGCTCCCCTTCAATTGCTTGCACAACATCGGGAAGAACTCGCTCCGACTCAGCAAGTGCCTGTGGGCATGTAGGAAGCGCCGGGCAGGCAAGCGCAGTTCTCTCAACTGAACCGAGATCATCAGTAAGGCGAACATTGTGTTCACGCAGGATTGCTTCAACTTCAGTTCGTTGAGTATCAAGAAGTCCGCTTACGACTATGTCTTGTTGGGCTGTAACAAAGAACGTTGGTTGAAATTTATTAGCAATTTCTCGAAGCGCGCTTCTGATTCGAACACTACCTTCAACATCTTTTACACGGCCAGCGGCGACACGAATGCCAATTTGCCATGATCCATCTGGCAATACATTCCATCCAAGGTGATCGTTTGCTTCGAAGTCTTTCGGAGTTTCAAGAGGTGCACGCACCGAGCTGCCAAGTCGCTTTTCTACTTCAGCGCGGAAATTATCAAGTCCTCCATCAGCAAGCACGTACTTAAGGCGAGCTCTGCGTCGGTTGGTGCGGTCACCTAGGTCTTTGTGAACAGTTATGACTGCAGCGATGACGGCTTCAACTTCGTCGTACGTTGCGAATGTGATTGGAAGTCCAAGGAACGCAAACGTGTCTTCTTGTGCGTAACTGCGACCTAGACCGCCTCCGACAATTACATTGAATCCAGCACCGAGCTCTGGGTGGTGTGCCGGGATTAAACCAACGTCTTGGGCGAAGACGTCAACACAGTTTTCGTGTGGGTGTGAAACTGCAATTTTGAACTTACGAGGCAAATACGTATCTCCATAAAATGCGTGCTCCTCAACGACTTCACGAGTAACTGCTTTGTCACCATTTACAAAGATTTCCCAGTGAGCATTTGTCGCTGGTCTAAATGATTTTGCGAGTTGGGCTGAAATGCCCTCGAGCTCTTGAAGTCCATTTTCTAGGTGCAACGTCGGACAGGTAACTACATTTCGCACAACATCACCACAGCCCCCGAAAGATGAGAGGTAAACGGTGTCAATTTTCTGAGCAAGTGTGCGAAGATCGTGTTTTACGACTCCGTGGAACTGGACTGCCTGACGAGTAGTGAGTCGGATCGAACCGTCTGCAACATCATCAGCAACATAGTCAAGAGCTAACCACTGGCTGGTTGTAAGTCTTCCGCCAGGGATAACTACACGGATCATAAATATATAGTCAAGAATTTCTTTTGCGAGCGTGCGCTCTTTTCGAACATCTCGATTGTCCTGGGCGTATATGCCATGGAACTTCATTACGTGTTCAGCTTCATCACTCACGTTGGTGGTGCTTGTGGCGAGCTCCGCCGCAATGACACCGCGAAGGTTATTGCTATCTCTTTTGAATCCTTCAACTGCGGTCTCAGGTGCGACGTTGGTTTCCACTTTTAATTCCACTTCCCTCTTGTAATGTCCTTAATTCTTATCATATTAGTCAGGTATAGAAAATACCTGCAAATTGAGGGTTTTTAGTGAAATTAGTAGGGCCGGTGGGGATCGAACCCACGACCGAGGGATTATGAGTCCCCTGCTCTAACCACTGAGCTACGGCCCTTCAAAAGACCACCAAACTGCAGTATGCCTCACAACAAAGTAGCACCACCAAGCTGCGCAATATAAATGAACTCAAGCGACCAAAAAGCTCGTGGGTCAGATCAGATTAAGAAAAATATCTGATCAGCCTTGAAAACCAGCTTCTATGGGAACTGACGAATTTATAGATTCGTCTAGAGATTGGCAGCACAGGTCGCGATAGTAAGAGGCGGCCAAAATACGAGTATCTGGTGGTCAAAAGCGCATGACCAACGGCATGAGCACCACCAAATTTTTCAACACCATCTATCCACCAAACCTGTATTTCTACATCATCTCTTGAGAGATTTAATTCAACAAGTTCACTATCACTAAATGACTGTGAATGACGTATTGCTCCATCGCTGCGACGCGCAAACCATTCGGCGCACTTTGTGCAAAAGAAGCAATTTCCGTCATATATAAGAGTTGACTGAGCCACAGACTCACGTTATCGACTATTCAGGAATTTTGGTCGCTAGCCTCATCAAGGTGAATAAGAGTTCAATCACAGAAACAGATGTTGTCATAGTTGGTGCAGGGCTTGCCGGGCTTCGATGCGCACAGCTTCTTTCTAATTCTGGAATGGATGTCGTGATTGTTGAAAAGTCAGATCGCGTCGGTGGCAGACTTTCATCATTCGCAGTCAATGACTTCATAATCGATGAAGGTTTCCAGCTAATTAATCCTTCTTACCCAGAGTTACGAGATTCAAAAGTATTAAATGGATTTGATTTGAGATCATATGACTCCACACTTTCGTTCATTTCCAAAAACAATTCCTACGAGCTTGGTGATCCTCGACACCACCCCATTCGTGCAATTAAAGGACTTCTCAATAGCCCTCTTGGAGTCAGTGATTCGCTAGCGCTACTTAAATTGTTTATGAGCAGCAACTTCAAAACTTCTAAGCAGCTCATTAATGGAGTAGATGAATCAACTCTTGATGGATTTAAAACCGCAGGAATTTCGACGAAGGCAGTCAATGATGTATTGCAGCCATTTTTACGTGGAACACTTCTGAGCAATGAACTTGATACCTCTTTTAATTTCACAAAACTATTGCTAAAGAGTTTTATTAAGGGCCGACCGGGAACACACCCTCGAGGAATCGCTGCACTTCCTGAGGCCCTGGCCGCACTTTCACCAAATGTACAAATCGACTTCAATTCACCCGTTCGCTCAATAAGAAGTCATGAAGTTCACACTGAGAACGATTCGTACCACGCAAAATACGTTGTCGTTGCAACGGATGGCTCAACAGCAAGCTCATTAACTGATGCAGCTGAGTCTGAATGGATGACGCAAACATCGTGGTGGTGGTCACTTCCAAAGCTTTCTACTAGCTCAGGTCTCAGAATTGATCTCGACGAGCGACTGTTATCTAGCGCTCTCGACATCTCTTCAGTTGCGCCTGAAAGATCGCCTTCGAATAAGTCATTAGTTGCAACGCCTGCTAATAACGTTGCCCCTACTTCTCAATTAGAACAAACTGCACGTGAAAGTGTTGCTAGAACCTATGGCGTTTCACTTACAGATGTAGAGCTCCTAACTACAACATATGTGACACACGCCTTGCCAAAGATCAGGCCACCACTTCGTCTCACAAATGATCACAGCGTTAATGGTGTGTATTTGGCAGGCGACTACCTAGAAACTGCATCTATTCAGGGAGCCATGAAGAGTGGCGCGCGAGTTGCAATGTTGATTGCAGCGAAAGAACTTAAAAACACCTAATTCCCTGTCGGTGTATTGTCTTACAAACGACAATCCGCCGCAAAAGTGTTGGATAAGTTGCATGTGAGGAAGTGCCGTGACTCAGAATTTGGCTTCGATGATGTACGTCCCTGGCAATGACAAAGAGAAACTGTCAAAGTTAGAGAAATTCCCAGCAAATGCAA
>CAIJWX010000046.1:0-2444 GCA_903824535.1 uncultured Actinomycetes bacterium
ATGAACAAAACATGTTCGACGGCATTGCGAGCAAAGATAAAGACCCACGAAAGAGTCTTCACGTTGGTGAAGTTCCCCTTCCTGAGCTCGCGCCTGATGAAGTGTTCATTGCGGTGATGGCATCGTCCATCAACTTCAACACAGTATGGACAAGTATTTTTGAGCCAGAACCAACATTTGGATTTCTCGACCGACTCGGGAAAGAATCAATTTGGGGTAAGCGCCACGCACTTGACTATCACGTTGTTGGTTCAGATGCTTCTGGAGTAATTATCAGAAAAGGTTCTGCAGTAAGAAACTGGAATATTGGTGATGAGGTAACTGTTCACTGCAACCACCTCGACGATCAAGATCCAAGCTCACACGATGACTCAATGCTCGCGACCAACCAACGCATTTGGGGATTCGAAACAAACTTTGGTGGTCTTGCAGACATCTCAGCTGTTAAGGCGAATCAATTGATGCCAAAGCCAACGCACTTGACGTGGGAAGAAGCTGCAGTAAATGCACTTTGCAATTCAACTTCATATCGAATGCTCGTTTCACGCAATGGTGCTCCTGTTACTCAGGGTGAGAAGGTTCTTATCTGGGGAGCTTCTGGAGGAATTGGCTCGTTCGCGGTTCAACACGTTTTGAACTCTGGCGGAACACCAATTGCAGTTGTTTCGAGCGAGAACAAAGTTCAAACTATGAAAGAACTCGGCTGTGAGCACGTGATCAACCGTGCTGAAAAGAACTACAAGTTCTGGAAGGACGAGCACACCCAAGATGAATCTGAGTGGCGCCGTCTTGGAAAGGACATTCGCGCTCTTGTGGGCGATGACCCTGACATTGTTTTTGAACACCCGGGCCGTTCAACTATGGGAGCGAGTGTCTTTGTTACAAAGCGTGCTGGAACCATTGTTACGTGTGCAGCAACCAGTGGCTACATGATTGAGTATGACAACCGCCACTTGTGGATGAAGTTAAAGACCATTAAGGGATCGCACTTCTCTAACTACCGTGAAGCGTGGGCTGCGAATCAGACAATTATAGATGGAAAAGTTGTTCCACCACTCTCTGCTGTGTTCCCGCTTGAAGAAGTTGGCGAAGCAGCATACGAAGTTCACCACAACCGTCACGAAGGAAAAATTGGTGTGCTCTGTGTTGCTGAGCGTGAAGGACTTGGTATTACCAATCCAGAACTGCGTGCCAAGGTTGGAGAAGACCGACTCACTATTTTCCGTCGACACGACAAGGACTAATTGTGGAATCACTATTTATTGAAATTGATCACGTTGCTATTGCGGTGCACGACATTGAAGCTGCGATTAAGTGGTACGAAGAAGTCTTCGGTGCAACAGTGGAGCACCGTGAAGACGTGAAGTCTGACGGCGTCTACGAAGCGCTCATAAACGTTGCTGAGTCCTACATTCAGTTGCTAACACCAACACGTGAAGATTCACCAGTTGCTAAGTACCTTGCAAAAAATGGTGAAGGACTTCATCACATTGCCTACCGAGTCGACGACTGTGCTGAAGCGTTAAACGCTGCAAAAGAGTCGGGTTGTCGCGTCATTGATGAGAAGCCTCGTCCCGGATCGCGAAATACAACTGTTGCATTCATTCACCCAAAGACTTCGTTTGGAACACTTATTGAACTAGTGGAAGTCAACTAGCTCTTTTCTACTCAGATTTAGATACATATCTACTTCGCAGTAATAAGTGATTACCTTATAAATTCTTGGCTCTAGGGCCACTAATTCTCAGATTTGTCATGGCACGCTCGATGTTAGGTAGCCTTGCTTCCTATGGAACACTCAATGTCTGAACGTTTGGCCCAATTAGAAGCTCTTAAGAGCGAGGCTCGTCTAGCGGGTGGTGAAAAAGCAATCGAGCGACACCGTGCCAAGGGCAAGATGACCGCTCGTGAGCGCATTGAGTATCTTCTCGATGAAGGAACATTCCAAGAACTCGACATGCTTAATCGTCACCATGCATCTGGCATGGGCCTTGAGGACTCACGACCTTTCACCGACGGTGTCATCACAGGTTTTGGAAAAGTTGATGGTCGAAAAGTCTGCGTCTACTCTCAGGACTTCACCGTCTTTGGTGGAGCGCTTGGTGAGACCCACGGTGAAAAGATCCAGAAGATTATGGACCTCGCTATTTCAATGGGTCTTCCAATTGTTGGACTTAATGACGGGGCTGGTGCTCGAATCCAAGAAGGTGTTGCCGGACTTGATGCATACGGTGGAATTTTCTTCCGAAACGTAAAAGCATCAGGTGTTGTCCCACAGATCTCTGTAATTCTCGGGCCATGTGCCGGTGGTGGTGTGTATTCACCAGCACTCACAGACTTCATTTTCATGGTTCGCGAAACTAGCCACATGTTCATCACGGGTCCTGACGTTGTGAAGACTGTTACGGGTGAAGAAGTAACTCTCGAAGAACTCGGTGGTGCAA
>CAIJWX010000047.1:0-3322 GCA_903824535.1 uncultured Actinomycetes bacterium
CCTGATGGCATCAAGTTCACCAGATGACGTTTCAATGATGCCCATGGCGCCAGCGTTACTTACTGCGCTCGCTAGTGGGCTACGTGAAATCCATCCCATAGGAGCCTGAAGAATTGGATAGTCAACCCCGAGAAGTTCCGTAACTCGATTAGTGATTTTCATTGTAAGTCCCCTACTTATTCTTGATTTGTTCGACGACGAAGATCACTGAGTAGCTCAACAATTTTTACGCGAGTCTGTTCGGTACTGTCGCGATCTCGCACAGTAACGGCTTGGTCTTCGAGCGTATCGAAGTCCACAGTGATGCAGAATGGTGTTCCAACCTCATCTTGGCGACGGTAACGCTTACCAATTGACTGCGTTACGTCATAGTCACACATAAAGTGAGGCTGCAACAAGGCAAGAATTTCACGAGAGACACCTTCGAGTTCAGGCTTCTTTGAAAGAGGAAGTATCGCAACTTGATACGGAGCAATACGCCAGTCCAGTCGAAGCACCGAACGCGTCTCACCCTCTACAACGTCTTCGTGGTACGCAGCAAGCAAGAAGGCCATCATTGCGCGAGTAGCGCCCGCAGCCGGCTCAATTACGTACGGTGTGTAGCGCTCGTTCGTTGTTGGGTCGAAGTAGTCAAGCTTTGTGCCAGAGTGCGTTGAATGCTGCGTGAGGTCGTAGTCACCTCGGTTAGCAATACCTTCAAGTTCGTCCCAACCCCATGGATACGCAAACTCAACATCCGTTGTGCCCTTTGAGTAGTGCGACAAGACAGCTAGTGCGTGTTCGTGAAGGCGCAGGTACGCGGCAGGAATGCCTAGATTTATGTACCAGTTGTAGCGAGCATCAATCCAGTACTGGTGCCACTTAGGAGCGTCAGCTGGTGGAACGAAGTATTCCATTTCCATCTGCTCAAACTCACGTGTACGGAACACAAAGTTCTGAGGAGTTATTTCATTTCGAAATGACTTACCAACTTGAGCGATACCAAAAGGTGGCTTCTTTCGAATTGAAGAAAGAACGTTGCCGAAGTTGGTGAACATTCCCTGCGCTGTTTCTGGGCGGAGATACGCAGTTGCGCCGTCGCCTTCAACTGGACCAGCTTGTGTTTTGAACATCAAGTTAAATGCTCTTGGTTCGGTGAACTCAGTAGAGCCACACTTTGGACATACGCCATCAATTTTGTCTTCACGCCAGCGTTCTTTGCATTTACGACAGTCAACAAGAGGGTCGGTAAATGTCTCAAGGTGACCAGAGGCTGCCCACACTGCTGGTGGGCCAAGAATCGCAGCGTCGATTCCTACAATGTCGTCTCGAAGCTGAACCATCGATAGCCACCACTGGTTCTTAACATTGCGAAGCATGTTTACACCGAGTGGGCCGTAGTCGTAGGTGGAGCGGAATCCGCCATAGATCTCAGCAGACTGAAATATGAAACCTCGGCGCTTGGCGAGATTCGTTACTTTGTCGAGCAGGTCAGGGACTAATTCGGGCATTGATTCCATCAGACAAGGTTACCGGACTAGTTGCTACTCCTTAGACGCACAATGACCTGATTAGCCAGCAATCTGCCCTCAGGAGCCAGTGTGACCTGTCCTCCTTGGACCTTTACTAAGTGAGCTATCTCCTCTAGAGAATCGAATGCTTCAACCGCAACACCTCGACGAGTTCGAAGTGCGAGTGAGTCACGCTCAAACTCTTTAGTTTCTTTGTCCAAAGTTTCTTCACCACCGAGTGGCTTCTCCCCGGCTTTCACCATTGCAATGTAGCGATCAGGAGTACGCACATTCCAGAAGCGTCGACCTTGAAGGTGCGAGTGAGCTGCAGAACCAAAACCTATGTAGTCACCTTGATCCCAGTACACATGGTTGTGTCGGCACTCATGGCCAGGCTTGGCCCAGTTAGAAATTTCTTCCCACTCATAACCATTCGCTTCAAGTGTCTGGCCAACAATGTCATACGAATCAGCAGTGTCATCTTCATCGGGGTGCCGACTTTCATCTTGTCCTAGTGGCGTTGCGGGCTCTGGAGTCAGGGCGTAACAGCTGATGTGAGGAGGAGGATTATCAAGTGTTAAAAGATCACTGAGAGTATTTCTAACGTCAGCTGGTGTTTCTGCACGCGAGCCAACGATGAGGTCCATGTTCCACGTTTCAAATCCTGCTTCAGTCACATTCTTTGATACTTGTTCATGCGCCATGATTCCATGTCGCCTACCGAGGTCTACAAGCACCGCTGGTTGTGTTGACTGCACACCGAAACTCATTCGGTTCACTCCACCAGCGCGGTACGCCTTTAGGCGTTCAACATCAGCATCTTCTGGATTGCATTCAACCGTAACTTCGCAGTCAGCCGATGTAGGTATTGCATGAAGAATTTCGAGCAACTGTTCAGCGCTCAATCTTGACGGCGTCCCACCACCAAAAAATACAGATGTTGCAGTTTGCATTCCATCTTCAATTGCCCATTTGATTTCCTGCACCACGCACGCCACGTAGTCCTCCATCAAGTGGTCTCGGTCTGAATACGTTGCAAAGGCGCAGTAGTCACATCTATGGGCACAGAACGGGACGTGAACGTAGACGCCGAATTCGCTCACTTAGCTGCCTTAGCGATTTCTTTTGCTTCGGCGTAACGAACTAACGCTTCGTCGCGTTCAGTTGACGCATCAATCATTGGTGGAAAGTACCCAGGAGCTGCGAGAAGTCCTTCACCACCACCGGGCTGAAGACACTGTGGTGCTGGGATATCCCTGAGCTCATCTACGTACTTACGTATAAATATTCCCTGCGGATCAAATCGTTCCGCCTGCAGCGATGGATTAAACACTCGGTAAAAAGGCGCAGCATCGGTGCCCGTGCCTGCAGTCCACTGCCAACCATTCTGATTCGACGCAATATCACCATCAATGAGGTGCCACATAAACCACTTCGCGCCCCAACGCCAGTCAAGGTGGAGATGCTTCACTAAAAATGAAGCAACCAGCATACGAACTCGGTTGTGCATCCAGCCGTCTTCAAGCAGCTGTCGCATTGCAGCGTCAACCATGGGATAGCCAGTCTCACCTTTTGCCCAGGTTTGAAATCGCTCAATAGCTTTGTCATCTCGGTCAATTCGCAGATGATCCATTGTGGGGATCAAGTTATTTCGAACTGCCTGAGGATTATGAAATAAGACATCGGCATAGAACTCTCTCCAGCAGATCTCAGACCGGTACTGGACTCTTCCCGTTGACATTCCATCTACAACGTCAAGTATTTGACGAGGGTGAATTGTGCCGAAGCGTAAATGAGGACTTAAGCGGCTAACGCCATCAATCGAAGGAATA
>CAIJWX010000048.1:0-8139 GCA_903824535.1 uncultured Actinomycetes bacterium
ACAAATAAGAATGAAGAGGAAGAGTGTTACTCCGATTGGAACAAACTTTCTTCCACGTGGGCCCATCGCAGAAACTGCAAGGTCAGTTACTTGCTCAGTAAGAACTTCCCAGAACAGTTGCAGCTTGCCTGGAACACCGTCAGTAATTTTTGAGCGCATGCGAAAAGCGAGAAACAAGAAGATCGCAGTCGCGAAAAGAGTCGACGCAACAATGTCAAGGTTGATGGTTTGACCGAAGATGTTTGCCGTTGGGTGGACCCCAACTTCAATCGTCTTAGCTGCGTACAGCGTCTTCACTCAAATCCTCCTTGATTCGCTACGACTCGCATCACATTAATGACAAAAACGATTTGGTAAAGTACGAGCCCTGACACAATACCTATTCCTAGAGGTGCGTATAACCAAACCACCCCGAGAATCACCAAAGTCATGCCGGCTAGGCGTCCGGTGGTTTTTCCGCCAAGTTGGCGACGGATGGCCTTAGAGCTCTGTTCTCCCTTTAATTCCACGCGAGCCGCCTGGCGATCAAGGAACCTGAGGTTAAGAATGGCGAGCCCGACACCAATAACTACGCCAACTGCGGCGAATGGAGTGTTGGGGGCAATCAAAATGGTTGCTACAAAGCCCAAAACGCCAACGACAATTGCCGACAAGATGGTGCGGCGCAGTAGTCGAGGAAGGGTATTTGGGGGAAGGTTTTCTAGCACGATGTAAGTATTTAAAGGTAACGGCGGACTTGCTTAACAACGCTCATCACTGCCATCACGGTTCCCAACACTAGCCCGATAATTAAAAACGTGGGGCCGGTATTGAAACTGTGATCTGCCCAAAGTCCAAGTAGGACGCCAACTGACTCGCAGATGGCAATAGTGGTGCCCATGGTGGCAAATGCAGCGAGACCAGGGAGTTCAGACATGACCGACTTTCCGGTCTTTTCTTCTTCCCCGGTGCTCATCAGGTAAAACTCTCTTCAGCCTTTTTCGCTTCATGTTTTCCAGGCTTGCGATTTAGAAGCGGGCTAAACCAGGTGAACAGGCCAATCAGCAAGACAGCGACGCCGAGGGGAATAAAAACATTGGTCCTTGGCTGGAAAAGTGGGAACAGAACAAAGCTGCAGAGCACGGCTGTCCAGAGCCACAAAATAATCACGGTCCTGCGGTGACCATGGCCAAGTCGCATCAGACGGTGATGAATGTGATTCTTGTCAGGAGTCTGGAATCCCTGTCCCGTTACCGTGCGCCTCACAAATGCCCACACTGCATCGAGCAGTGGAATTCCAAGAATAAAAACTGGAATAAGCAGTGGCGCGAAGAAGAAGAACGTCACTCCACTTGCGGGCGGCGTTCTGCCACCAATCACCATTGTTGATGCACTCATAAGAAGTCCCAGCATCAAGGCACCGGCGTCGCCCATAAATAATTTTGCGGGATGAAAATTGTCTCGCAGGAAACCAATACATATCCCACACGTCAGCGCCGCAATCAGTGGACCAATGTTTGTCGTTGGTAACAGTCCCAGTGTTTCAAGTCGTAGTCCGTACACGCAGAGGGTCCCCGACGCAATTGCAACAATCCCACCAGCGAGACCATCGAGTCCATCAATGAGGTTCACCGCGTTTGTGAGAGCAAAGACCCACACAGCGGTGATGAGCGGAAGGATCGCTGGGCCGAGCACAATGAATCCAGCGAGTGGCAGTTTCAGTTGATACATCGTGCATCCACTGAAGTAAAGAATTGATGCCGCAAGAATTTGTCCCGCAACTTTTGCTGGTGCGCTCATGTCTCTAAAGTCGTCAACAACACCAACAATGAAGATCACACCAACGGCAAGCAACACACCCATCATTTCGTGTGATGAATTGATCACACTTCGCAGTGAAGGGATTGCGTAACCAACTAGTAGCGCCACACAGAATCCAATGAGCATCGCAGCGCCGCCGCCGTAGGGAGTTACTTCAACGTGAACTTTTCGTTCATCGGGCTGTGCGGTGTAGCCAATGTTGAGTGAAATAGTTCTCGCTGGGCGGTTCGCCAGTAGCGTCACCACTGCTCCTACGAGGAACACTGCAACGTACGAGGCGACATTGCCCATGAAACCTATTTCGTAAAGTTCGCGTAGGGGTTGAACTGACCGCAGAGCGCAGCCACTTCCCCACGAACTGATGTAACAACTGCTTCATCTTCACGGCCTCGAAGAACGCGGTCCATAAGATCAGCAATCTGAGCGAACTGTGCTTCTTTCATGCCAGCTGTTGTTTGTGCAGCGGTTCCCACTCGAATACCAGAAGTAATGAATGGACTGCGAGGGTCATCAGGAATTTGGTTGCGGTTCGTTGTAATGCCCGCACGGTCGAGAACTTCTTGCGCAACTTTTCCAGTGAGTTCTGCGTCGTACTCACGTAGGTCAAGCAACACCATGTGGTTTTCAGTTCCACCAGAAACCATACGAAAGCCCTTTGATTCAAGTGCTGTACCAAAGGCCTTGGCGTTAGTAACAATTTGGTTTGTGTACGTAGCGAACTCTGGCTGTGCAGCTTCCTTGAAGGCAACGGCACGAGCAGCAATTGCGTGCTCAAGTGGCCCACCCTGCATACCTGGGAATACGGCACTGTCAATCTTCTTCGCGTGCTCTTCACGACAAAGAATTGCAGCACCACGAGGGCCACGAAGTGTCTTGTGAGTTGTGAAAGTAACAACGTCGGCGTACGGAACTGGATTCGGGTGTGACCCACCAGCAATAAGTCCTGCCACGTGCGCTGAGTCGAACATCAACAGTGCGCCTACTTCGTCAGCGATTTCTCTAAAGGGCACTGGATCAATTGCGCGCGCGTAGGCAGTTGCTCCACCAATGATGAGCTTCGGGCGGTGCTTTAGTGCGAGCTCGCGCAAGTTATCAAAGTCAATGAGTTCACCAGGGTTAGCTGGGTCGTCTGACCTTGGAGTTAGTCCGTAGGAAACAAAGTTCCAAAATGTTGAAGTAAGTGATGCTGGTGAACCATGGGTTAAGTGTCCACCTTGGTCGAGGCGAAGACCAAGAATTGTGTCGCCTGGATTTAGTAACCCTGTGTACACAGCAACGTTCGCACTGGCTCCTGCGTGTGGCTGCACGTTGGCGTGTTCTGCGCCAAAGAGTGCAGTAAGTCTGCGACGAGCAAGATCTTCGATTTCGTCAACTACTTGGTTTCCACCGTAGAAGCGACGACCCGGGTAACCCTCTGAGTATTTGTTCGTAAGTATTGAACCAGTTGCGGCCATAACGGCAGGTGACGTGAAGTTCTCGCTTGCAATGAGTTGCAGCGTTGTTATTTCACGCTCCCACTCTTGGGCAAGCAGTGACGTGACTTCACTGTCGTTAGTAATCCAGGCATCAAATGGTGAAGAAACCACGGAAGTGGGCTCGCTTTCTTATTCGCCTGCGCGCTCGTCAAGAGCGTGCAGTTTTTCAATTCGACCGATGTGTCGACCTTCACCGGGGGTGGCTCCCAGCCACGCCGCTACGGCATCAATTGCGACGGGCTCACCAATAAGGCGAGCTCCGAGGCAGAGAACATTTGCGTGATTGTGCTCACGACTTAGACGTGCAGATGTTGCGTCATGAACAAGTGCTGCGCGAACGCCGGGCACCTTGTTCGCAGCAATTGAGATTCCTATTCCCGATCCACAAATTGCGATGCCAAAGTCTGCGCGACCTTCAACAACACTTCGCCCCACTGCTTCACCGAAATCGGGGTAGTCAACAGAATCAGTTGCGTTCTTGGTGCCGAGGTCAATGACCTCGTGGCCCCACTCGGAAAGGGTCGAAACGAGTACTGCCTTGAGGTCGAAACCAGCATGATCGGAGCCAAGAGCAATGCGCATCCCTATAACCCTACTGGTCGTTCATCGGACTTCCGTGGTGCGGCAATACTTCAAGGTGTGGAAATACACCCTCGCACCCCAGTCCTAATTGGCGTAGGCCAAATTACCGAGCGCCCAAGTTCTGGCGCCACCTTCGTTAGTCGCCCCACCCCACTTTCTCTCATGGTCCAATCTCTCCAAAAAGCGGCCACGGACTCCGGCGCTGCTGGGGCGCTTGACGCCATTGAAGAAATTGTCGCGATTGGTTCATTCACCTGGCACACCAATGACCCAGCCCAACTAGTTGTCCAGGAGCTGGGACTAAAGAACGTCGTCACTCGCCTCACCCCAACAGGCGGGAACTTGCCTCAGAAGTTGGTGCACGAGTCTGCACGAAGAATTCTGAGTGGCGAAGTAACAACTATCTGTGTTGTTGGTTCAGAAGCGAACTACGCCAGAGGGCTCGCTAGAAAAGAGGGCGTAGACACTGAGTGGGTCAAACAGGGTGACGATGTTCCAAAGCCACCAATTGTTGAGGACAACCGGATCCCGTTTACTAAAGATGAGTATGAACAGGGACTCACACTGCCAGTCGAGGTCTATCCAGTATTTGAAAATGCCAGACGAGCTCGAATGGGATGGAGCATGGACGAGCAAGCAAAGCAGCTCGGAAAACTTTGGTCCAACTTTGCCCAAGTTGCAAAAGATAATCCTTACGCTTGGATCACTGAGCCACCTGCTCCTGCTGCGATTACCACCCCGACAAAAAACAATCGAATGGTTTCGTACCCCTACACAAAGTTTTTAGTTGCGAATCTTCCTGTCGACATGGGTGCAGCATTCATTATGACGAGTTACGAAAAAGCAGTTTCACTCGGCGTAGCAAAAGACAAGATGATTTTTCCTCAATGTGGTGCAGATGCAACTGACCACTGGTTTGTTTCAGAGCGTCCAGTCTTTGACGACTCGCCAGCCATGCGTGCACTGTGGTCATCACTGCAGAACTTCGGAGTAACGACTGACGAAATTACGCACATGGATCTCTACAGCTGCTTTCCTACTGTGGTGCAGACTGCATGTGAAGTAATGAACATTGATCCACTCGATGAGCAACGCATACCAACGCTTACCGGTGGACTCACCTTTGGTGGGGGGCCGGGCAACAACTACGTCACTCACAGCATCTGTTCAATGGTCGACAAACTTAGAAGCGACCAAAACGCTCAAGGACTCGTGACGGGACTCGGTTGGTTCTCTACAAAGCACGCCTGGGGAACATACGCATCAACTCCGCCAGCTAGTGGCTTCCAGTGGCGCAGTGCCCAAGAAGACGTTGACGCACAAGAGAAGTGTGTGTACGAGCAGCGAAGTGGCGAAGTAACAATCGAGAGCTACACCGTGGTGCACGCAAAGGATGGGGCACCTTCAAAACTCGTCGTTGCCGCGAGAAGTAGTGATGGGGTTCGCAGTTGGAGCCACAGCACTGATGAAAGCTTTATGGAGTTAAGCGAAAACCAAGAAATCATTGGTCGAAGCGCAACCATTGAAGACAGCGTTATCTCACTTATCTAGAACGCGAGCAATTACTTGTTCGCTCAGCGCACCACTACGAAGAATCTTCCAGTCATCACTGGTGACATCAACAACTGTTGAAACTTCCCCACTGCACGTTCCCCCGTCAAGTTCGCCGGAGAACATTTCACGATCCAAAAATGCATCTAGAACTTGTTGAGCTGACTGGCAAGGAGTTTCGCCGTGATTGTTTGCGCTGGAAACACATAGTGGACCGTTTTTAAGCACCCCAAGTAGTGACTCATTGTTTGGCATGCGCAGTCCCACACTCCCAGTGGAGCTGCCAACGATTTTTGAGAGTTCGCTAGGAGCTTTCACAACAATTGTTAGAGCCCCTGGCCAGAATGCATCGCTGAGTAACTGTGCTCTTTCGTTCCACGTAACGCCAAGTTCAACAGCTTGTTCAACGCAGCACACCAGTACTGGGAGCGCAACATCTTGAGGGCGCTGCTTAAGGGCAAAGAGTTTCGCTACTGAATCTTTTGTTACTAAAGCCCCTACGCCGTAGACCGTGTCAGTCGGCAGAGCAACAACTTCACCACTCACTAACGCAGCGACTGTTTCGTCTAACGAAAGGATTTTGCTCATGATCGTCTCGCAACCAAGATGCGTGGGTGACCAGCGAGGTCATCGAAGTCAAAGACATCGCTGAACCCGGCGTCGTAGGCGTTTTTAAGTGCAACTTCACGGTGCATGTTTCCATGCTCGCAGATAAGCACTCCAGTTGAGGACAACCACTCAGGCGCCTCGGCGATTATCTCCTCGAGATCACTAAATCCTTCAATACCCTGCGCACTTGGAGCTACCAGCGCACCGAGTGGTTCATGTCGAAGCACTGCGTCAAGCGCTTCAAATTCAACTTCACCCACGTAAGGCGGATTAGAAACTATGAGGTCAATGTGACCACGCAGTGAATGGTCCACGTTGTTGAACCAAGATGACTCCACAAACGAGACCGCAACAAGTTGGTGCTTGATGGCATTTCGTTTTGCAACACTCAGCGCATCAAGAGATTCGTCAACGCATACCAACGTTGCAGCAATGCCACGTTCACGAAGCTCGAACACGAGTGAGAGCCCAATTGCTCCAGACCCACATCCAAGGTCAAGAATGACTGGTGCGACTGCACCAACTCGTGCCAGTTCTTGTAACGCGTAGTCAACAAGTTCTTCTGTTTCGGGTCGCGGAATAAGCACGCGCGAATCAACATCAAGATCTAAAGAACGAAAGGGCCAGTGGCCAATGATGTACTGCAGCGGCTCTCCGTTAAGACGACGCTGTGCAGCGAGGTGGAGTGCCGGCACTGCATCAAGGTCGGCTCCGGGAACGAATTCCTCAACGAGCCAACGTGCTTCGTGACGCTCAAGTCCGAGACCGACTAATTCGGTCACTAGCTCGGAATTAACGTCCGTCACTCTCGGCCAATTGGCGTGCACGCTTTTCAGCAAGCAACGCGTCAACGTAGGTATCGAGGTTTCCAGCTAATACGTCATCGAGGGCGTACGTGGTGAGGTTGATTCGGTGGTCTGTGACACGATTTTCTTTGAAGTTATAGGTGCGAATCTTTTCACCTCTAGAACCAGTTCCAATTTGGCCACGCTTCAACAAACTGAGCTCGTCGGCCTGCGCATCTTGGGCTGCCTTCAAGAGTCTCGAGCGAAGAACAATCAGTGCCTTGGCACGGTTTTGAATCTGACTCTTTTCGTCCTGCATCGCAACAACGATTCCCGTTGGAAGGTGAGTAATACGAACAGCAGAGTCAGTGGTGTTAACACTCTGTCCACCAGGGCCAGACGAACGGTAGACGTCAATCTTTAGTTCCGCTGGGTTAAGGGCAACATCAACTTCTTCAGCTTCAGGAAGAATCGACACTGTTGCAGAAGAGGTGTGAACACGACCCTTCGCTTCAGTTACTGGAACACGCTGTACGCGGTGAACGCCAGCCTCGTGTTCAAGTCTCGCCCAAGCGTCATCACCCTTTACGAGAAAGGTTGCTTCATCGAGTCCGCCCTGCTCAGATTCACGAAGTTCAATGACGTCGAGCTTCCAACCACGAATCGCAACGTAGCGGCGGTACATGTCAGCAAGGTCGCCAGCAAACAGGTTTGCCTCTTCCCCACCTTCAGCTCCACGAATTTCAATAATTACGTTTCTTCCTTCGTTTGGGTCACGAGGAAGTAGCAATGTTTCGAGTGTTGATTCAAGAAGAGGAATTTTCGCTTCAGCGTTATTCATTTCTTCTCGCCATTGTTCACGATCATCACCAGACGATTCGTTAAACATTTCTTTAGCGGTGGCGTAGTCCTCTTGAACGGCTTTTAGTTCGTTCCAAGCGACATTGATTTCGCTGAGTTCTTTGTGGCGACGTGAAAGATCACGGAGTCGAGTTAGATCACTAGCAACATCAGGCTCAGCGAGCGAGGTTTCGACGCTGCGTAGTTCGTCCTGAAGGGCGTTAAGGGTGTCGTCTACAGAGCGCACGTAAGGAAGCGAGCTCTAGGCCTTAAGCCTTAGGAGCGCGCGCCTTGTCGGTCTTCTGCGCGTAGCGACGCTGGAAGCGCTCAACACGTCCACCAGTGTCAACAAGCTTCTGCTTACCGGTGAAGAACGGGTGGCACTCGTTGCAGAGTTCAACCGTCATCACAGACTTAGTCGACTGAGTCACGAACGTGTTTCCACACGAGCAGGTCACAGACGCTTCTGCGTAATTTGGGTGAATATCTGGCTTCAT
>CAIJWX010000049.1:0-1765 GCA_903824535.1 uncultured Actinomycetes bacterium
ACAAGAAATAGCAGTACTGAAACAGAGATAAAGCTTTTAGGAAGTTTGGCATTGAACATTGTTTCTTCTTTCTTTAAGCGAGGAACCAGAGCTCTGCTCGGTAGTAGGGCCAGTCGAGGAATAATTCGTCTTCGATTTTTAGTGCTTCTAGCGTGTACTTCGAAATGTCTGATGCGTTGTGTGACAGTTCAGCTCTTAGCCGCAGAGCTTGAGCTTGGCGAATGGGATTGTATAAAACTTGCTTATTGGGATAGTTGAGTGTTGGAGCTTTGTGAAAAACATTCTCTATTTCACGGTTGCACAGATGAAGAAGTTCACCGGTAACGTTTATTGTCCCGCTCCACTCGTCAACTGTTTTAGAAGCCTCAAGTGAACTATCTAGCCAGTAGTGCGCAGTTTGACCATGGGTTAGCTCTAGGCCGTGCTTTTGTTGGTAGGCCGCTAGTCGTGCCCGTGCCTGAAAGAGGTTTGACTTCCAGTAGGAGAAATATTCTCGTTCAGTCTCAAATTGCTCTATACGTTTAATAGCTGCATTTGGATCATCAAGAGCCAAGTCTGATTCGACGCTCGCCAGTGTGCACTTGGAGCGTTCGTACGCTATCCACACCCTCAACATCTGATTTTCATGGCGCACCCACCGAGATGTGGTGTCGATTGCTTCGTTGAATGCGTCACGAGCTAAATCTGGTCGACCATTGCGTAGATAGAAGTATCCAGCACTGCGAAGGGTACTCACTCGCCAGATTGGATACTCAATAGTTTTTGCAAGTGATAATTCTTGCTTCGCTACATCAAATGCCTGTTCAAGTTGTCTGAGACGTTCGTGTGCTTTTCTTCTGAGGCGTAAGTCAAGTGCTTGATTGCGAATACTTCTCGAAGGTCGAGTATTAAAGAAGTCCTCGGCCCAAATGCCCGTTACGTAGTCACCACTGAGGATGCATGAAAGAACTATCAGGTTGTGTTGCGCTTGCTCCGCATTCTGCGGCTGGTCTGATGCGAGTGTGTCGTTGATCATTTCGAGCTCCTTTCTGTGTCTAGAACTAAAGAAACCTGGTTGAGTAGGCGAACATTGACTGCCTGGGAGTTTGAAACGAATACGTCTAAATACTGATTTGTACGTTCGTGGGCTGCGAGGCGAATAGTCCCTTTCATTCGTCCGTCACCAGTTGAATGACCGTTAATTTGAGCGTCAACAAAGATTTCAAAATCACGCTCGCCGTTTAGATCACCGCGGTTTGTTGCAGAGAGGAACACACGAAGTGTTGAGTAGTCAAGAATTGTGAAATCAACAACTGTGATTGCGATGCTGTTGCCCTGCGCTAGTAATGGACGCCGCTTCTTTTCAACAGTGCGCTTGCTGAGCCAGTTGAGTCCAATGAGTAGCAACAGAATGTTTTCTAGCTGCCCAAAGCCACTTCGTGGTTGGCGGAAATTAGGAGGTTGCACCCATGGCTGATAACCATAAGGTGGTTGTTGCCATGGTTGGTTGACGTAAGGAGGTTGCTGCCAAGATTGATTATTGAACGGTCCTGGTTGCATTGACATGATCTACTCCTAACTTTTTCTTCCCGCAGGTCGTTGTATCCAGTATGCCGGTGGCCTGTGACACCGCCCCCTGGAAACATGACTTTTAAGTCGTAATTCACCAAAAGCCCTACATATGCGGTAGTTGGTGAGCATCCACTTTCATGTCACACCCCGGTCGTAATTTAAAACTCCCACATGTCGCTAGGTCGTCGCCTAGCAAGAAGAAGAGGAGCGGGCA
>CAIJWX010000050.1:0-8072 GCA_903824535.1 uncultured Actinomycetes bacterium
CATCTACTTACATGAAGGTTGTCTGTGACAACTTGGGAGTATTTGCTAATGGTGTGTACGCGAAGAGCTCGCCGTACTACCAGGACCCTCAGTACCCAACGTACAATCCAACAGCTGCAAAGAAATTGGTTGACGCATACATGAAGGACAACAACGTTACAGAAGTTAAGGTTGTCTACAACTACGTAGGAACTGACTCAGTTCAGACAAAAGGTATGCAGCTCCTTCAGAGTTTCTGGAAGGCCATTGGACTTACACTGGTTCCAAACTCAATGGAGAATGGTGTTCTCGTTGCTAACGCAATTAGCGGAAAGTACGAAGCTTCAGCCTGGAGTCAGTTCGGTGGAACAGACCAAGCAGTGAACTACGTATGGTGGGCTTCGAACCCAGCAGTAGGACCGCTTGAGACGAACCCTCACTACCAGGAGTACATGCTTGCCTCATGGCCATACACTGACTATGTTGACGGAGCTCACTCACCTAACTTTGCTCAGGCAGTGAACTTTGCTCACCAGAACAACCCAGCTATCCAAAAGGCTCTTCTATCAGCACAGAAGTCTGCTGGTGGATCTACACAGCACGTCACAGCTTGGCGTCAAGTGAATGACCTCTTTGGACAGGAAGTTACTTACGCATGGTTGAACTCAACACTTACTTGTGTTGCAGCTAAGCCAAGTGTTCAGAACTTCATGGGTTCATCACAGTCAGGTAAGTACATCATCCAACAGGCTGGTGGACTACGTCTAGACCAGGCTTGGAAGAAGTAACTACGTAAGTTTCAAAAAAGAGCGGCGCTTCGGCGCCGCTCTTTTTTGCTTTCTAGAGGTATTTATTTCTTTGAGATATTTCCTTGAACATTGCGCCACCACCAAATAGTGCTGAGTGCAAGTGCGCCTGAAATAAGTGCGCCGATTGTAAATGGGAGCACTTCATTTATGCTGAAAAAATAACCCGAACCAACAGCGCTTAAGGCAAGTGCACCGGTGTTCGCTGTGGCATTTAATCCCTGGCGTCGACTCATTTCACGGTGATCAGAGCCTTCTGACATCAGCGATGAAATTGACGGCACCGAAAGAGCTGCACCAATAGATTCAAACGCGCCCAAAATAACCATCATGTGTGGGTTGTGAATGTGTGGATACAGCGCTAAAAATGCCGCACCGTTAATAAGCCCTACTGTTCCAACAACTCTTCGGTTCGCGTGGTCTGCAAGCCATCCACCGTATTTGCTTAGAAGCACCCACGGAAGGCAGAAAAAAGTCCAGCTGAGTCTGATGTCGAGCGTTGTTGCATCGTGTGCCTTCATAAGCAGCGACCAGCATGTCTCATACACACCAATCAAGAAGCCAGTTCCTGCGGCTGCAATAAATGCACCAATGAGCTGTTGGCTCCATTGCAATCTGGGCAGTGGGGAAGGGTCGTACGCTTTGTCACCAAGGTTGGTGCGAAATGTTTGTGTTGCAGCAAGTAGTGATACGACGCCGGACGCGAAAAAGGCCCAACCTAGAGCACTCACTGACACGAGAGCTCCCACAACCGGTCCTAAGGCCATACCGCCAAGTTGTGCCGCAATGATTCGAGAAATTACCTGTCCTCGTTCTTTTTCCGGGAATAGTGCAGAAACCGCAGACATTGAAGCAACTTCAATTGCGCCCGCCGAGACACCCTGAAATACGCGAGTAACAATAAACCATGGAGCATTAAATGGCAGTAGATAGGTCATGCTGGAAACTCCATAGACAACTAATCCAATGATCATGATTGGACGTCTACCGTGCCTATCGGCGTAGTGGCCAGTTAGAAACTGGCTAGCTAGTCCAGCTATTGAGAACGCAGCCATGATGTAGCCAACAATGGTTGGTGTTCCCCCACGGTGCTCTAGAAAAAGTGGGAGCAGTGGAAGTCCCAACGTTGCACCCATCCACTGGACGGCAACAATAAACGTCAATCTATTGAGCGTTTGCTTTGGGGTGCTTTTAGGCATGCCTCTACGTTACTGGGGGATTGTTAAGAAATACTTGAAGATTTCGTCACATTAAATAGTGTGGCATTCCTTCAAAATCATGACGCCAAGCAATAGATAGACCCATGGAAGTAATTGTGCTGAACGTTTATTGCCCCATGAAACAACTCGTGGAATTCGAACTAACTGTTGCGCAGTGGTCACAAATATGAATTCCCAGAAGAGAAGCACCAGGATTGCAACAATCTTTTTTGTGTCGTCGCTTGATTTAAGAAGTGGTGTCCAAACGGCAATATTGTCCCCGCCAAGAGCAATGGTCATTAGAAATGTTGTAACGGCCCCACGCTTGAAATTTGCGCGAGGAGCCTTATTTCGAGATTGCCAAGAGTGGAAAGCAAAATACCAAGGGGCTAGTGCGAGTACGCCAATAGCTTTGGTTGGAACGGTCTGTAGAAAATCGCCGAGCACCGCAACAATGAGTAGCAACATAACAATGCCGAGAATTTGAGAGTTTCGTACGCGTTTTTGCTTGTCCGCATCTGTGACGAGCAGTTGGGCGGCATACGCGAAGTAATTGTCGAACATTGTGCCGACGAATGCAACACTTGCAACTCCAGCGTCCAAAACATAACTGTTCATATATATGACCTTACCTAACTAAAATTAGGGCCTAAAACACCAGTAGTAAAATTGCTACATGATTCGCCACGTACTTCCACCAACTTCGCAGCAGCTCGAAGCGGCACGACGTGTTATTGCTGATCACCTTGTTCCGACGCCCACAGTCCTGCTCTCGCTCAGAGGACGCCCTACGTACGCCAAATTAGAGGGATTACAGCCAACTGGAGCATTCAAGGTTCGAGGGGCACTGGCGGCAGTTGATGCATCTAAACGTAGTGATCCAAACGGGGCAGTCATAACGTCCTCGGCGGGAAATCACGGTCTCGGAATTGCCTATGCGTCTGAAGCGCTTGGAGTTCGTGCAACCGTAGTGGTGCCAAAAAATGCGTCGGTAGCGAAAGTAAAAAAACTGAAAAAGTTCGATATTGAACTTATTGAGTTTGGATCTTCCTACGATGATGCACAAGGACATGCACTTGAACTTGCAGAAGCTCGATCAATTAATTACATTTCCCCTTTTAATGACACCAACGTAATTGCGGGCCAGTCGACTGTTTTTGACGAAATGCTTCTTCAAGCTCCAGATCTTGAACACATTGTTGTTTCAGTTGGCGGCGGCGGACTTATCTCGGGCGTCTTGTTGTCAAGAGAAGCGCATCAACGAGGCGACATTGTGGTTACAGGAGTACAGCCAGTTCAGAGTTCAGCCATGTACTTTGTGCTTCAAGGCGTGCCCATGAATGAAGTTATTCATAAGCCAACAATTGCTGACGGACTCGCCGGCGGTGGTGACGAAGGAGCGGCTACTAATGAGTTGATTGCCAAGCATCAAGTTCCGTTAGTACTTGTCGAAGAAATTGAGATCAGGCGAGCAGTTCGTGAGTCTGTTGAAAATCACGGACTTGTTTTAGAGGGCTCAGCTTCAGCCTCCTACGCCGCAATTACTCAGAATTTGATGGATGATGAAAAGTCCCGAGTCGGCTTTATTGCCTGTGGGCGCAACATTTCGACTGATTTACTCGCAACAATTCTTAATGAACCACTCAGCTAAAAGAAATATTGACCGGTAGGGTTGTTCTATGGCGTCATCACAACGAGTTGGAGCAGTAGCTATTGCGATAATTTCGCTAGCACTAACGGTGCTTGGAGTGGTGCTCGGTGCTACTGACTCAAATCCTGCTGGAGTTACATCTTCTGACGTTGCCTTAAACGGGTATCCGCCCAAGACGGTGGAGATGCAACTTACTTTCTCCAGCAAAGGCTCATCATCGGTGAATGCAAATGTGATGATTGATTTTCAGAAGCAGCTGATGGAACTCTCAATGGATATTCCGTCAGCCTTCTCTTCAACTCCGGTAAAGGTGATTGTTACCAATTCAACTCTTTTTGTTGGAGCACAAGCTCTTGCAGGTCTCGCTGGGAAGCCCTGGATCAGCGAAGTTCTAACTACACAGCCACCATTTTTTGGACTCTCACTTGAAATGACGAAGCCCGACATTGCTCTTATTTCTTCCTATCGACAACTGCTCACGCAGTTCGACGGAGATTTCACGACGTACAACTTTGGTCGCTCAATGACGCTGCGTCCACTAAGTACTGGTCCAATTAAGAAACCTCTTTCGGGATCAATGAACTTTAGTATTACAACTGGAAAAGAAGGACAAGTCACTGGAGCGAACGTAACGTTTAGCTCAACAGCTGAAACCATTTCCGTCACATCGAAAGTTCTTTCCTACAACCATCCAGTGAACATCACTGTTCCGCCAATTACTGAGGTTGCGCCCTATCAGCAAGCTCTAATAACAAATCTGTGGAATACACTTCCATTTGCGCAAGTAATTTCACCAACCAATCTGTTCCAACCTGCACGAATAACGGTTAATTGATGGATATCCATTACGAACCCAGGTGGCCAGCGGGAATTGCGCTGCTGTGCTGCACCGCGCTCTATTTAGTACTGCCTGATCGACTTGTTGTTGGACCAAAATGGCTGCTTCCGGTACTGATCATTCTTCCCTTGATTCCATTGTCGGCACGAAAGCACCACCACCCCGATGAGTCTCCTTGGGTGCGCAGAACAGTGCTTTTTCTACTCGGTGTCATCACCGTGGCTAACGTCACGTCGGTTGGACTGCTTGTTGATCGATTGTTAACGAGCAACGTGTCACAAGGTAGAAGCTTGATTTACTCAGCAGTCGCGATTTGGTTGACGAATGTCATTGTCTACGGAGTGTGGTTCTGGGAAATTGATGGTGGTGGCCCTCACATTCGTGCTGGTGGTGGAGAAGTGGTTGCCGACATTCAGTTCCCTCAAATGGAGAATCCATCGCTTGCACCAAAAGATTGGTACCCGAAGTTCTATGATTACCTCTATACAGCGTTTGCAAATGGAACGAGCTTTGCACCTGCTGACGCCATGCCACTTACCTTACGAGTGAAGGTTCTTTTTGCAACAGAATCTATGGTTTCTCTTATTGCCATCACCCTCGTTGCGGCACGAGCAGTCAATATCCTTCGCTGATTAGCCAAGAAGGCGAGCGAGTAGTGCGCTAGCTCTACTCGTTACCCCGTGCTTTGCCTCAACACGGTCTGCATGTTTTGCGAGCGCGATACCAGTGTTAATCCCGAGCCAACGAAGCGGCTCCAACTCCCAGCGCTTTGAATGTCGCTGCACAAAAGGAAGTTGTGTGAATTCTGTCTGTCGCTCTGGCGCCGTGAGCAAATCAGCGAGTGCGTTGCCAGCAACGTAGCTAAGCGTTACGCCGTCACCGGTGTAACCACCAGCTGAAGCTAGGCCTGTTTTGTAATCAACACTCACCGAGGGCATCAGGTCTCGAGGCATGGCTAGTGGCCCACCCCACTCGTGGGTGATCCCACCTTCTAAGGATGGAAACAATTCTCGGAGAGTCTCGCTTAATCCTGTGAATACTTTCTTATTGAAGTCAAAGCGTTCCTCAACCGTTGAACCAAAATGGTAGGGAGAGCCACGTCCGCCAAAGGCAATGCGGTTGTCCTCAGTTCGCTGTCCATAAACAATCAGGTGTCGGTCATCGGCGAACGTTTCATATTTGGAAAGTCCCACTTCTTGCCAGAACTGCTCACTTTGAGGCTCGGTTGCAATCATGAGTGAGTAAATCGGTGTCAGTGATCTGCGCTCACCAGCGAATGTAGAAGTAAAGCCTTCGGTGGCTCGAACAATGAACTCAGCATGGACTGATCCGTGAGTGGTTGTAACTTCTGGCTGGTGATTTCGAGATCTTGGAGTTATCCGTGTAACTTCACTGTTCTCATAAATAGCAACACCGAGACGTGCACAGACGTCACTAAGACCCCTTACGAGCTTTGCCGGGTGAATGCGAGCACAGTGTGGTGAATATGTCGCTCCTAGAGAGCCCTGCACGTAACCGCGTTCGCGGGCTTGGGGTTCATCAAGCCACACCAAGTCCTCAGCACTAATTCCTCTATCTCGTGACTCTTGAACTGACTGCTTTAACCGATCAGCTTGCAGCGCACTTCGAGCAAACGTAAGTGTTCCACCACGTCGGTAGTTCGCGTTAATAGAGTCATGCTCAATTGAAGTTCCAAGGCCTATAACTGCTTGTTGCAAAACCTTGCGTTGGTGATGAAACGCTTCGAGTCCAAAGTTTTGAATGATCTTTTCAGCGCTCACTGGAAACAGCGCAGAAACCCAGCCACCATTACGCCCTGATGCGCCGTAGCCACATACTGACTTTTCAAGTATCGCTATACGAAGGCTCGGGTCACGTCGCTTGAGTTCTCGAGCTGTCCAAAGTCCGGTGTAACCGCCACCAATAATGCAGACATCGACATCAATATGGGTTGTTAGTGCTCGGCGAGCCGTTACGTGTCCGTCTAGCTGTGACCACCACAGTGACACCGGTGGTTGCACTAGAGAAGCTTGGTTGCTCCGGTGAAGACTTCACGAAGGGTACCGACCATCCAGTCAATATCTGCACGTGTTGAAATCAGAGGAGGGGCGAGCTGCACAACAGGGTCGCCTCGGTCATCAGAGCGACAAATGAGTCCACGACGGAACATTTCGGGTGAAACAAATCCACGAAGCAGACGCTCTGCATCTTCACCCTGCCAAGTCTCTTTTGTTTCTTGGTCCTTAACGAGTTCCACACCCCAGAAGTAGCCAGCACCGCGAACGTCACCAACAATTGGAATGTCCTTAAGACTATTGAGAGAATCACGGAAGTACGACTCATTGAGTTGAACATTCCCGAGCACATTTTCACGCTCGATAATGCCAATGGACGTCAGTGCCATTGCAGCACTGAGTGGGTGTCCGGCCCATGTGAAGCCGTGAATGAATGAAGTGTCGTCGTGCTGGAATGGTTCAGCAATGCGGTCTGAAACAATCATGGCTCCCATTGGTGCGTATCCAGCAGTAATTCCCTTGGCGCATGTGATGATGTCAGGCACGTAATCGTACTTCTGTCCACCAAACCACGTTCCAATACGACCGAAGGCACAAATAACTTCGTCAGTTACAAGGAGCACTCCGTACTTGTCACAAATGCGACGTACTTCCTTGAAGTAACTCTGTGGTGGAGCGAAGCAACCACCAGCGTTCTGAACTGGCTCTAGGAATACGGCAGCAATTGTTTCTGCGCCTTCTCGAAGAATTGCTTCTTCGATCTGCTGGGCTGACCATAGTCCGTACGCTTCAAAGTCATCTGCGTGCTCGGTAGCGCGGTAGAAGTTTACGGCTGGGACTTTTACCGCTCCTGGAACAAGAGGTTCGAAGGGTTTGCGATAACTCTCGAGTGAAGTAATTGTCAGCGCTCCAAGAGTTGTTCCGTGGTACGCAATATCACGACTAATTACCTTGTATCGGTTTGTATCTCCGCGAAGTCGGTGATACTGGCGAGCAAGCTTCCAAGCGCTTTCGTTTGCTTCACCGCCACCTGTTGTAAAGAACACTCGATTGAGGTCTCCAGGTGCCAAACTCGCAAGCTTTTCAGCGAGTTCAATTGCTTTGGGGTGTGAATACGTCCACACCGGAAAGAATGTCATTTCTTTTACAGAGTTTGCTGCTGCTTCTGCGAACTCGGGACGTCCATGGCCAAGCATGTTTGTATAAAGCCCAGAGATTCCGTCAAAGTACTTCTTGCCGTTCGCATCGAAGACGTGTACACCTTCTCCTCGAACGAAAACTGGAATTTCGTTAGTCTCCGAGTAAGCGCCCATTCGCGACATGTGTAGCCACAGGTTGCGTCGTGCTCGCTCGGAGTAATTATGGCTGGGCTCTTCGGAACTCGAAACGGCCATGCCGTCTGAGTAAATTTCATTGATTGTCATTTGGTTCCCCATGCGTAGGTCTGCTTTGAAAGCTTCAAATACAGAAATGTTTCAACTTCGGTCACACCCGGAATACTTCGGATGGAATCGTTGAGAAGTTGTACGAGCGCCGCGTCATCAACTGCAATGACTTCGGCGATGATGTCGAAGCTTCCGGCGG
>CAIJWX010000051.1:0-1517 GCA_903824535.1 uncultured Actinomycetes bacterium
AAAGAGATCAAACCTCGCGGGCGTTCGAGCTGGCTTTTATGCAGGCGACCCCGAAGTAGTTGCCTTTCTTCGCTCAGTTCGCCAGCACGCCGGGTTCATGGTTCCAGGTCCTGTGCAGTCAGCAGTTGCCGCTGCATACCGAGACGATGTGCACGTTGAAGTGCAGAGAAAGATCTACCTGTCTCGACTTGAGATGATGTCTGAAGCGCTCGAGGCGTTCGGCGTCACTGCTCCAGTCCCAGAAGGCTCGTTCTACCTATGGTGCTCTAAAGAAGGACTCGACGGATGGGAACTGGCAGCTCTACTGGCTGAAACTTCTGGTCTCATTGTTGGTCCTGGCGATCTCTACGGCGAGAGTGGAGCACGATTTGCTCGTATTGCAGTTGTCCAGCCAAATGAACGTTTAGCACTAGCTGCTTCTAGATTGACCAAGGGTTAACACCTTCACAAGTACGATGGGATGATGAGTTCGCTCGAATCCAACATCGAAAAGTGGTATAGCCAAATCGGAGACATGACTCCGCAAAACCTTGAGGCCCGAAGGGATGTAGAGCTTGTTATTGCAAAGCTCGATGACGGCCAACTTCGAGTTGCTGAGATCAATGACAAGAATGAAGTTGTTGTTCACGAATGGGTAAAAAAGGCAATCCTTCTTTTATTCCGTCTTCGTGGGCTGGAAAAGGCAGAAGTGGGTCCGTTCGAATTTTTGGACAAGTTAGAGCTAAAGACTGACTATGAACGTCGTGGCGTTCGAGTAGTTCCTGGAGCATCTGCCCGTCGCGGAAGTTTCTTAAGCCCGGGTGTCATTTTGATGCCTAGCTACGTAAACATTGGAGCTTGGGTAGGCCCAGGAACGATGGTTGACACGTGGGCCACAGTTGGTAGCTGCGCACAAATCGGATCAAATGTTCACCTCGCAGGTGGTGTTGGTATTGGTGGCGTGTTAGAGCCAGCTAATGCAGTTCCCGTTGTAATTGAAGACGATGCATTCATTGGTAGTCGCTGCATGATTGTTGAAGGCGCGCGAGTAGGTAAAGGATCAGTGCTCGGCGCTGGAACAATTCTTAATCCTTCAATTCCAGTCATTGACGCCGAAACTGGAGAAGAAGTATCTCGTGGGTACGTGCCTGATTACTGCGTTGCAGTTAGTGCCAGCCGCAAGCGCGAGTACCCAGGTGGTGAGTTTTACCTGCCATGTGTTCTTATTATCAAGAGAATGAGCGAAGGGGAGCGTCACAACAAAGTTGCGCTTAATGACATTCTTCGCGACCATGGTGTCGCAACGTGAGTCGATTAGAGGACACGCTCTCACTCGTATCGATTGCTTCCGTCAGTCGAAATGAAGCTGAAATCGCAAACCATATTGAAACTCTGCTGTCTACTAACCAAGAATTAGAAGTAACTCGAATTGGCGACAATGTGGTTGCAAGGACCATTGGAGGCCACTCTGAGCGAGTTCTGGTAGCTGGTCACATAGACACGGTCCCTGGCGATGCCAGCGAGGCAAAGATTGTTGG
>CAIJWX010000052.1:0-18712 GCA_903824535.1 uncultured Actinomycetes bacterium
CGAGGTTGAAAGCGGTGGTCGGGTCCCGTGCGACGGCCGTTCGTGAATCGAGTCAGGGGCGGAAGCCAGCAGCTCTCAGCGGATTGTGCCGGGTGCCACGGATCGCCTGACCACTGCTTTGGACCTCGGAGTGTTACGCGACACAGTTAGCATGCTTGCATGGCTGAATCAACACCGACCCCGACTTCTCTCGATGGGGTGACCGCTCTCTATAGGCGTTTTCGCCCGAACCGTTTTGCTGAACTTCGTGGGCAAGATCATGTTGTACGCGCTTTGCAAGGCGCAGTAAAGAACGATCGAGTTTCTCATGCATACCTTTTCTCTGGGCCACGCGGAACTGGAAAAACAACTACTGCTCGAATTCTTGCCAAAGCTCTTAACTGTGAAAATCCAGTCGATGGAGATGCGTGCGATTCGTGTGCGAGTTGCATTGCAATTACAAAAGGTTCTTCACTCGATGTCACCGAACTAGACGCGGCATCGAATAACGGTGTAGATGACATTCGTGAAATAACTGCCGGTGCTTGGCACGCAACGCCAGGTCGCTGGAAGGTCTACATTTTTGACGAAGTCCACCAGCTCTCAAAGGCTGCATCTGCGGCACTTCTGAAAACTTTGGAAGAACCGCCTTCACACGTGATCTTTGTTCTCGCGACTACAGACCCGCACAAAGTTTTGCCAACAATTCGCTCTCGTACGCAACACCTCGAGTTCCGACTCATTGGTGGAGATACTCTGAGCACGTTGCTACACGACGTTGAAAAGGCGGCTGGCTTAAAAGTCGACGACTCAACAATTGATGCAGCAGTACGGATTGCTCGTGGTTCAGCTCGTGACGCGCTCAGCGCACTTGATCAGTTAATTGCAACTGGTTCAATTAGCGAATCACAACCTGTATTTGAAAATATGTTCAGTGCACTTGCAGCTAATGATGCAGTCACAGCTCTTAAGGCACTCGCCGTTCTCACACGTGAGGGATGGGATCCAGAACAACTCGCTGAAAGCTTCGCTGCAGAAGTTCGTCAAGTTTTCTTGCTCCTCGCCGCACCTGAAGTTGCAGATGTAGTTGATGCTGAGCGCGAGCGCCTTAGTGCTTGGGGTTCACAACTTGGGCTTGCACGCTCTGTTCGAATTCTCGAAACCCTTGGTAAGGCAATGCGAGAAATGAAGAGTGCCCCAGAAAAAATTGTGATGTTAGAAATCGCTCTTGTGCGACTTGTGAAACCAGAACTTGATTCATCTGTTGAAGCACTGGCAGAACGTGTAGAGAAGCTTGAATATGGTGCTCCACGAAATGCTCAAGTCACTGCGCCAGCTCCAGCTCCTTTGCTTCGTCCTATTGGGTCCACTACAAAGCCAGCCCCGAGCAAAGCAGCGCCAGCACCAGTTTCAGAACCAGTTGCTGCTCCAGTTCTAGAAGTTGTTGAAGACGGTGGAGAGCTCACTCTTGACGCAGTTATAGAGCGGTTCAATGACAAGGTCATTCCACGCACCGCTCGTTCAGCGCAGCTGCTTCTTCGTGATGCCCAGATTGTTGCAATCGATGGACGTCGTTTGACAATCGCCCTTCCCTCAGAAGAACTTCGCACGAACACTGAGCACATTTCCCAAGGTCTTCGTAGCGCGCTTGATCACGAGTTCAAAACAACGTTTCAAATTGAGTGGGTAGTTGATGCAACCGCATCACCAAAGAAAGTCGAGCCAGCACCTCTTCCAAAGAAAAAAGTAGAAGTGGTTGCTGAAGACTACGAGTCTGCAGGCGAGCCTGTTGTTGTTGATTCAGTACCCGGCCATCTCATTAGTGAGATGTTCCCAGGTGCTGAGGAGATTTCGTGAGTTATCCACCAGCGCTGCAGTCAGTTGTTGATGAACTTGGAAGATTCCCAGGTGTTGGACCTAAGTCTGCACAAAGGATTGCCTTTTGGTTAATGCGTCAACCCTCTGAAGACGTTGCCCGTCTCGCGAGTTCGCTAGATGAGATGAAAACAAAACTTTCTTTCTGTGAACGATGCTGCAACATTGCAGAAACTGGTGGACTCTGTGAAGTTTGTAGCGATGACCGCAGAGATCAAACAGTGATCTGCGTTGTTGAGAGCCCGCCAGATGTAATTGCCGTTGAGCGCTCCGGTGCATTTCGCGGTACGTACCACGTACTTCACGGTGTCCTTAATCCACTCGAAGGTGTTACTCCCGAGCGACTGCGTATTCAAGAATTAGTTCGCCGTCTAAATGAGCCAGTTAAAGAAGTGATTCTTTGCTTCAACTCAAATGTCGAAGGTGAAGCAACCGCAATGTACTTAAGTCGCTTGCTTCAGTTGCCGGGTCTTGTCGTTTCTCAACCTGCAAGTGGTCTCCCAGTTGGTGGCGATTTAGAGTTTGCTGATGATTTAACTTTGGGCCGCGCAATTGACGGCCGACGAGTGCTTAACGACTAAGCAAATCGAATAACGCAGAGAAGGCCAATTACGAGGCTGTAGATACCAAATGGGACCAATGTCTTTGCTGCGAACCACTTCGTCAAGAACTTCACAGAAATATATGAAGCACCCATTGCGAATAGTGCACCAATGAATGTCTGCATACGCACACCATCACCGCCGTGGCCAATTAGTGATGGAAGCTTGTAGAGTCCCGCACCAAGAATTACTGGAGTTGCAAGAAGAAACGAGAACTTCGCAGCTTCTTCGTGGTTGAGGTCACCAAGTAGACCAGCAACAATTGTTGCTCCACTGCGTGAGATTCCAGCAAAGAGAGCAGATATTTGCGCTGAACCAATTGCGAGCGCACTGCCAAAATTGAGAGTATCAAGTTTTTTCAGCTGCACGTGCTTGCCACGTGACTTTACGAGTCGCTCACCCACAAGCAGAATTATTCCGTTAAGTGTTAGGAAGCATGCAGCTGCAAGTGGTTTGGCGAAAAGTACACGCAGGCTTTTTTCTAGTAGCAATCCAGCAATGGCGACAGGAATACTCCCGATTGCAATTATGAGTAGCCGACGGTAGTTCTTGTCCATTGCTTCATCATTGAGTTTCCAAAGTGACGAGAGGCCCTCGTTGCGAGATTTCTTTAGCTGACGACCAAGGCCCATGAAAAGTGTGAACCACGTTGAGCGGTAGTAGGCCATGAGACCAAGTGCAGTCCCAACGTGAAGTCCAACAAGAAATGTAAGGAAAAATGCCTGCTGCCCTTCTTGATCGCTTACGAGGTTGTGCCATCCAAATAATGCTGGGAACAAAACACCGTGACCAAGACTTGAGATAGGGAAGAGTTCTGTTACTCCTTGAAGCAGCCCCATGAATATTGCTTGGAAGTAAGAAAGGTTCGGCTCAAGAACTAAATGTGCAGTTGTCATACCTCTAACGATAAACCACGCAAGACTTAGAGAATGCGTTATTTAACAATCGTCCGACACTGCGAGTCATCACCCGCAAAATCAGGTGAGGGTGACTACGACCGAGTGCTTAGTGATCGGGGAAGACAGCAGGCACAACAACTTCGAACATGGGCGATTGATGAGCAAAAACTTGGTGCCTATGGTCCAACAACTGCACTCGTAAGTGCCGCTGCTCGAACAAGGGAAACATTTACACGAGCATTTGTTGATACTGATTTTGTCAGAACAGTCCATTATTCAGAACTTATTTATAACGGCAAACGAAATGTAGGAGCCGAAGACTTACTTATTGACATTGCTGCGATCGATCCAGTTGTGACGTCACTACTAGTTGTTGCCCATAATCCGAGCGTGCACGAGCTCGTGTTCAGCTTGACGAACGCACTGCCCGACGTGTTGAAGGGTGAGTACCCCTTAGGTGGGGCATTTGTATTAGCGCTGCCAGATAACCAGCAGATTGGGCTTGCTCATTACGAGCTCGTAAAAAGTTTTATCCCTGTTTAGAGAGAGCGGAGAATCGCTGCGTCGCCTTGACCGCCACCACCACAAAGTGAAACAGCAGCAGTTCCGCCACCACGACGCTTCAGTTCAAGTAATGCAGTGAGTGCAACACGTGTTCCTGACATTCCAACTGGGTGACCAAGTGCGATTGCACCACCATTTACGTTGATCTTATTTTCGTCAATACCGAGTTCGTCGGCTGAAGAAAGTCCAACCGCAGCGAAAGCTTCATTGATTTCAAAGAGGTCAATCCCCTTAACATCAATTCCTGCTTTTGCAGCGGCCTTGGCAATTGCGCGTGCGGGCTGATTAAGAAGTGATGCATCAGGACCAGCGACTTGACCGTAACTAACAATTTCACCAATTGGGGTTAAACCAAGTTGTGCGCAGCGCTCTGCAGACATAACAATCACTGCGGCTCCTCCATCAGAAATCTGAGATGCATTACCTGCAGTAATTGTTCCTTCTTTATCGAATGCTGGACGAAGCGCACTTAGTGATTCAAATGTTGTCTCAATACGAACACCTTCGTCAGTGTCAACTAGTACTGGGTCACCCTTACGTTGTGGGATTGATACTCCAACAATTTCTTCTGCAAACTTTCCTGAAGCGATTGCTGCTGCAGCAAGTGCGTGGCTTCGTGCTGAGAACTCGTCTTGACGTGCACGAGTTATTCGTCCGTTGTTGTAACGCTCAGTTCCAAGACCCATTGCACAGTCATCGAATGCACAAGTGAGGCCGTCAAACATCATTGAGTCAATAACTTTTTGGTCACCAATTCGGTATCCAGCACGTGCACCAGGAAGAAGGTATGGAGCGTTAGTCATTGATTCCATACCACCAGCAACAACAATCTCTGCTTCGCCAGCGCGAATCATCATGTCAGCCATGTAAATGGTTTGAAGACCAGAAAGACAAACCTTATTAATAGTTGTGGCGTTAACGCTCATTGGGATGCCACCCTTAACCGCAGCTTGTCGAGCAGTGATTTGACCTTGGCCAGCACCGATTACTTGCCCCATGAGTACAGCGTCAACGAGTGTTGGATCAACACCAGCTCGTTCGAGTGCGCTCTTGATTGCAAACCCACCGAGGTCTTGTGCACTGAGTGTTGAAAAAACACCAGATAGTTTTCCAATGGCGGTTCGGCTACCGGCGACGATGACACTGCGTGACATATGAGCTCCTTCTAGAGATATATAAACGATAGACGTTTCTGCGACGTGGGTTACCGAGGAGTAGTAAATAGCAAAACTATGGCCAAAGCCAGGAGTCCCGCCGCTGATATCCCTGTCAGCCAACGTCGGACTCGGGGCTTTGCCAAGATCACCGAGGCCTTATCAATTGTTGCAACTAAAGCGAAGTACCACGCTGTTGAAACAATGGACTGAACTAGGACCAAAATCAAAATTCCTGTACCAAGATTGAAATCTTTTGGAATGAAAAGTGGGATGAACGCCACCGCAAAAACTGCTGCTTTAACGTTCGTCAAGTTAGTGAGCATCCCTAAGCGAAATGCTGCCAAAGGGTTGACACTCGCTTTCCCGTTGTAATCAAATTTTCCAAAATCATTTCTCAATTCAAACAATGTCTGAATTGAAAGAAAACTTAAATATGCAACTCCAGCGAACTTGAGCAAATTAAATGCAAGATGAGAGTGAGCAAAGACCGCGCTGAGCCCCACGGAAGAAAGGATCCCCCAAATAATTAGTCCTGCCGTGTTGCCAAGAACTGAAAGGTAGGCGCATTTTGCTCCTCCAATGATGGTTTGGCGAAGAACCATCGCAACCCCCTGTCCCGGGACCATGGCTAGAAATAGTGCCGTTAAGGCAAAGCCAGGTACTACTTGAAGTATTGACATGACAAAATCCTACGCACAATTGATGAGATGGCTGACCTGTGACGTTCGCTTCGCCACTAATGTTTTGCAATGAGTGAAATCCTTGAAGCAGTTAGGGCTGGGGCATCTGGTGAGGTTCTCGCCGATACTCCGCTACCGGAAACTACCCGCGCAGTATTTGTTCGCCGCGATGAACAGAACATGTTTGACGGCCTTGCGAGCAAAGACAAAGATCCTCGAAAGAGTATCCACGTAGGAGAAGTTCCTCTCCCTGAACTAGCCCCCGATGAAGTGTTCATTGCGGTGATGGCATCGTCAATTAACTTCAACACTGTGTGGACAAGTATTTTTGAGCCAGCCTCCACGTTCGGTTTTCTAAATCGTCTCGGAAAGGAATCTATCTGGGGCAAGCGCCACGACCTTGATTACCACGTAGTTGGCTCGGACGCTGCTGGTGTAATCATTAGAAAAGGATCAGCAGTTCGCAACTGGAACATTGGTGATGAAGTAACTGTCCACTGTAACCACCTTGATGATCAAGACCCAAGCTCACATGACGACTCGATGCTCGCGAGCAATCAGCGCATTTGGGGTTTTGAAACAAACTTTGGTGGGCTTGCTGACATCTCTGTAGTTAAGGCAAACCAGTTGATGCCAAAGCCCACACACTTAACGTGGGAAGAAGCTGCTGTGAATGCACTGTGTAATTCAACGTCGTATCGCATGCTCGTTTCTCGCAACGGCGCCCCAGTAACTCAGGGTGACAACGTACTCATCTGGGGTGCTTCAGGTGGGATTGGATCGTTCGCGGTTCAGCATGTACTCAACTCTGGCGGCACTCCAATTGCGGTTGTTTCCAGTGAGAACAAAGTTCAGACCATGAAAGAGCTTGGCTGCGAGCACGTGATCAACCGTGCTGAGAAGAATTACAAGTTCTGGAAGGACGAGCACACCCAAGATGAATCTGAATGGCGCCGACTCGGCAAGGACATTCGCTCACTCGTAGGTGCTGACCCTGACATTGTCTTTGAGCACCCCGGCCGATCAACAATGGGCGCAAGCGTATTTGTCACCAAGCGAGCAGGAACGATTGTTACCTGTGCTGCAACGAGTGGCTACATGATTGAATACGACAATCGTCACTTGTGGATGAAGTTAAAGACCATCAAGGGCTCACACTTCTCTAACTACCGCGAAGCATGGGCCGCCAACCAGACAATAATGGATGGAAAAGTTGTCCCACCTCTCTCTGCAGTGTTCCCACTTGAACAAGTTGGTGAAGCAGCGTACGAAGTTCATCACAACCGTCACGAAGGAAAGATTGGTGTCCTTTGTGTTGCTGAGCGTGAAGGACTTGGAGTTACCAACCCAGAGCTTCGTGCAAAAGTTGGCGAAGACCGACTTTCAATCTTCCGTCGAAACGACAAGGCATAAATATGGAATCACTTTTTATTGAAATCGATCATGTAGCAATTGCAGTACATGACATTGAAGCTGCAATCAAGTGGTACGAAGAAGTTTTCGGTGCAACGGTTGAACATCGTGAAGACGTGAAGTCCGACGGTGTTTATGAAGCTCTAATCAACGTTGCCGAGTCCTACATTCAGTTGTTAACTCCAACTCGTGAAGATTCACCAGTTGCGAAGTATCTCGCAAAGAACGGCGAAGGTCTGCACCACATTGCGTATCGAGTCAATGACTGTGCTGAAGCATTAAACGCTGCAAAAGAGTCAGGTTGTCGCGTCATTGATGAGAAGCCACGTCCTGGATCACGCAATACAACGGTTGCGTTCATTCACCCAAAAACTTCTTTCGGGACACTTATTGAATTAGTGGAAGTTAACTAATAGCTAGTCAGCTGGCTCGTATTTTGTAAGTTTCTACTTTGCAGTAACAAGTGATTGCCCCATAAATTCTTGGTTGTTGGGCTAGTTATTTTCACTGTTGTCATGCGCACCTCGATGTTGGGTAGCCTTGCTTGCTATGGAACACTCAATGTCTGAACGTTTGGCCCAACTAGAAGTTCTAAAGACCGAAGCGCGTCTCGCTGGTGGCGAGAAATCAATCGAGCGACACCGCGCCAAAGGCAAGATGACCGCTCGTGAGCGTATTGAGTATCTTCTCGATGAAGGCTCATTCCAAGAACTCGACATGCTTAATCGCCACTATGCATCTGGCATGGGGCTTGAGGATTCAAGACCTTTCACTGACGGCGTTATCACAGGTTTCGGAAAAATCGATGGCCGAAAAGTCTGCGTCTACTCTCAGGACTTCACCGTATTTGGTGGTGCGCTTGGTGAGACACACGGTGAAAAAATTCAAAAAATTATGGACCTCGCTATTTCAATGGGGCTGCCAATTGTTGGGCTTAATGACGGAGCCGGAGCTCGAATCCAAGAAGGTGTTGCAGCGCTTGACGCATACGGTGGAATTTTCTTTAGAAACGTAAAGGCATCTGGCGTTGTTCCACAGATTTCTGTAATCCTCGGACCATGCGCCGGTGGTGGAGTGTATTCACCAGCACTTACTGACTTTATTTTTATGGTTCGAGACACAAGTCACATGTTCATCACGGGACCAGACGTTGTGAAGACTGTTACGGGAGAAGATGTAACGCTAGAAGAGCTTGGTGGTGCGATGACGCACGCGACTAAGTCTGGAGTTGCTAATTTCGTGTTCCCCGACGAGCAAAGTGTCTTGGACGAAGTTCGCTACCTTCTCTCGTTCCTTCCATCGAACAACATGGAAGAGGCTCCACGGATTCTTACTGGTGACCCGGCGGACCGACTCTGTGAAGAACTTCGCGATCTTTTGCCAACATCTCCGAACGTTCCTTACGACATGAAAAAAGTAATTACTGCAATTGTCGACGGTGGCGACTACATGGAAGTGAGTGCCGCGTTTGCTCAGCAAATCACGTGTGGGTTCGCACGCATTGACGGTCACACGGTAGGACTTGTTTCAAACCAACCTCAGGTTCTCGCCGGTGTGCTCGACATTGACTCAAGTGAAAAAGCTGCTCGATTTGTTCGTACCTGTGATGCATTCAACATTCCACTTATTTCATTTGTTGACGTTCCGGGCTTTATGCCAGGTGTTGATCAGGAGTACAGCGGCATCATTCGTCACGGTGCAAAGTTGCTCTACGCATTCTGCGAAGCAACAGTTCCTCGCATCTCGGTCGTAACTCGTAAGGCGTACGGTGGCGCTTACGTTGTTATGAACTCCAAGTCAATTGGTGCAGACCTCGCGTTTGCTCGGCCAACTGCAGAACTTGCGGTAATGGGCTCTGCTGGTGCAGTTGAAATTGTTTACCGTCGTGACTTGGCTAATGCTGAGAACCCTGATGAACTTCGTGCACAGTTGGTTGATGATTACGAAGAGCGCTACGCAAACCCTTACATTGCCGCAGCCCGTGGGTTCATTGATGATGTCATTGACCCGGCTGAAACACGCATGATTCTTGCTCGCTCACTCGATCTACTTCGTGGCAAGCGCGAAGACTTGCCAAAGCGTAAGCACGGAAACGTCCCACTGTGAGCGGACTCGCTCCACGTCCAGAGTTGCCACCAGAAGATGCTGCAGCAGTTATTGCTGCAGCACAGAATCACTTTGCTCAAAGAGCTGATGGCGTTGCTGACACTGCACCATTGTGGAGGTTTTCTGGTCGTTGGTTTGGGACTCAAACGCTAACGAACAGACGCTCTCTGTAACTAGAGAGAGCCTTCAACGAGACTTAAAAGATCGCTCATAATTGCACTGAGCGAAAAGTCCTTAGGTGTGTAGACAGCGGCGACACCCTTCTTTTTAAGAGCTTCGCCATCTTCAGTAGGAATAATTCCACCAACGATTACCTTTGCCTCAACGCCAGCAGCCTTTAAGCCGTCGATTACTCGGGCAACGAGTACAAGGTGCGAACCAGAAAGTATTGAGATACCAACAATGTCGACGTCTTCGTCACGTGCGGCAGCGATAATCTCTTCAGGTGACAGGCGAATACCTTGGTAGACAACTTCGAATCCAGCATCACGCGCAGCAACGGCAATCTGTTCAGCACCGTTGGAGTGACCATCGAGCCCTGGTTTCGCTACTAGCAACTTGGGAGGTGTTCCGCGCTTGGTCTGCAGAGCCTTAGATCTTGCGACAAGTTTTGCGAAGTCATCACCGCGATTGCTTACGCCGCCACGAACACCTGTTGGTGCACGGTACTCACCGTAAATAGCTCGAAGCGCTCCAGCCCATTCACCAGTGGTGCCGCCAGCCTTAGCGAGGGCAATGGTTGGGACCATGATGTTGTCTTCAGGCTTCGAACTCTTTGCAACACGTGTCAGTTCTTGGAGCGCATCACGTACTGCTGTTTCATCTCGCTTGGCACGCCACTGCGTTACGTCTTCAATCATCTCCCGCTCGACCTTAGGGTCAACAGTCATGATTGCTTCGAGGGATGTTCCACTTGTAAGTGGCGACTCTGCAGTTTCGGTGAAACTATTCACTCCAACAACAATTTGCTCACCAGACTCAATGCGTGAAACACGATCAGCCTGGCTAGCAACGAGTCGACTCTTGAGTTCTTCAATGGCGTTAAATGCACCGCCAAGGCTGATCACGTCGTCGAGTTCGTTCTTAACTGCTTCAGTGAGTTCCTTAACCTTTGCTTCCATTACGTGCGATCCAGCAAAGATGTCTGGGTATTCGAGAAGGTCACTTTCGAATGCGAGCACCTGCTGCATTCGAAGGCTCCACTGCTGGTCCCACGGGCGCGGTAGTCCCAGCGCTTCATTCCATGCCGGTAGCTGAATTGATCGAGCTCGCGCATCAGCAGAAAGTGAAACACCGAGCATCTCTAAAACAATGCGCTGAACGTTATTTTCAGGCTGCTGTTCGGTAAGCCCTAGGGAGTTCACTTGCACGCCGTAACGGAAACGTCGCAGAGCTGCGTCTTCAACGCCGTATCTAGTTCGACAAATTTCGTCCCACATCGCGGTGAAGGTGCGCATCTTGGCAATCTCTTCAATAAAACGAACTCCTGCGTTTACGAAGAATGAAATTCGTCCAACTACCTGTGGCATTTGGCTTGGCTCAACTTTTCCAGAGTCTCGAACTGCGTCAAGAACATCAATTGCTGTAGCGAGGGCGTACGCAACTTCTTGCACTGGGGTAGCGCCAGCTTCTTGTAAGTGGTAACTGCAGATGTTGATTGGGTTCCACTTTGGGACATTGTTGATTCCAAAAGCAATCATGTCAACAATTAGGCGTCGAGAAGGCTCAGGAGCGTAGATGAATGTTCCACGACTTAGGTATTCCTTCACAATGTCGTTCTGGGTCGTTCCTTGAAGTTTGTTGAAGGGAACACCTTGTTCTTCGGCGAGTGCGAGGTAGAGACCCCAAAGCCAAGCGGCCGTTGCATTGATAGTCATTGAAGTGTTGATCTCGCCGACTGAGATTTGGTCGAGGAGTTGGCGCATGTGACCTAAGTGGGCAACAGGCACTCCAACTTTTCCAACTTCTCCTGCAGCAGCAGGGTCGTCAGGGTCATAACCAGTCTGAGTGGGGAGGTCAAAGGCAATGGAAAGCCCCGTCTGACCTTTTGAGAGGTTGCTTCGGTAGAGCTCGTTTGACTTAACTGCAGTTGAGTGTCCCGAATACGTGCGGATTACCCATGGTTTAGAGCGTTCAGCCATGTGACCTCCTGTGTTTCTATCGACCGTAGTCGAAGAATCCGCTTCCAGACTTACGCCCTAGTTTCCCAGCGGCGACTAGTTCACGCAACATTGGTCGTGGCTTGAAGTTTTCTTCACCAGAATCTGCGTAGAGAGCTTCCAGAATTGAAAGCGATGTGTCGAGCCCTACGAGGTCAAGAAGTGCGAATGGTCCCATTGGAAAGCCACATCCACCCTTCATTGCAATGTCGATGCCTTCGCGATTTGCAACGCCGTCTTCTAGAAGTCGGATTGCGTTGTTGAGGTAAGGGAAAAGAAGCGCATTAACAATGAACCCTGCAACGTCCTTAACTTCTACTGGATCCTTGCCGCACGCCTTGGCGAATTCAGTTACGCGTGAAATTGTTTCGTCACTTGAGCATGTTGCTCGAACAATTTCAACAAGTGACATGGTGTTAGCTGGATTGAAGAAGTGGACACCACATACTCTTTCGCCACGGTTTGTTTGTGCAGCGAGCTCAAGAACTGAAAGGGTTGATGTGTTCGTCGCGAGAACTGCGTCCTTATTGATTACCTCATCGAGCTCTTTGAAGATCTTCCTTTTTACGTCGAGGTCTTCAACGACTGACTCAATAATGAGGTCGCAACCAGCAAGGTCGGCGAGGTTGGTGGTTGCACTCACTCGAGCGCGAATCGCATCAGCGTCTTCTTGCGTGCGCTTGTTCTTTTCAACTTGCTTTGCGAGTGACTTCTCAAGACCAGCCAACATTTTGTCGGCGGTTTCTTGTGAGCGGCTACGTAAAATTACAGTTGCTCCGGTCGCTGCAGAAACTTCTGCAATACCGCTACCCATGATGCCTGAACCTAATATTCCAATTTTTGTGAACGTCATTTGAGAAGGTTACCGCCCAGTAGACGTGGCGAGCCAGTCCAGTTAAAAACGTGAACTAACGCAGGCTGAGTATGGCGTTTGTGTCTATGACTCAGTGATTGTTACTGACTGGATGACCACGTCTTCTTGTGGGCGTCCACTGCCAGTTCCAATGTTGTTGATTGCTTCAACAACATCAAGTCCCTTAACAACTTTGCCAAACAACGCGTAGAGCGGTGGAAGGCGCATTCCGTCAGGTCCAGAGATAACAAAGAACTGTGAACCATTGGTGTCTGGTCCGGCATTGGCCATGGCTAGTGAGCCAAGTTCGTAGCGACCGGCCTTTGGAAGTTCGTCCTTAAAGCGGTAGCCAGGTCCACCAGCACCGGTGCCCGTTGGGTCACCACCTTGCAAAACGAATCCTGGGATTACGCGGTGAAAGACAATGCCGTCGTAGTAGTGCCAGCGAGAGAGGAATACGAAACTATTAACAGTGTTCGGGGCACCAACTGCGTCGAGAACAATCTCTAATGTTCCCTTTGACGTGACCATTGTTGCTGAGTAGTTCTTTGCAGTGTCAATAATCATTGGTGGCACAGCGTCAAACTTCTGACGCTGTGGACTTGAGCCGTCTGCGTTAGGTATGAGATCGCTCATGATCAACCTGCTTTCGCTGGGGTGACCTTCAAGAGGTCAATTATGAATACGAGTGTGTCATATTCAGCAATTCCTGCTCCAGGAGAAACTGAACCATATCCAAGTGATGGTGGAATAATGAGCTCACGACGTCCACCAGCACGCATGCCAGCGACACCTTTGTCCCAACCATCAATTACTTGCTTGACTCCAAGGGTGAAGCTAAATGGCTTTGACGTCCAAGATGACTGAACAACTTTGTCAGATGAGTACGTACCAAGGACGTACTGAACCTGAAGCGTGTCACCAGCCTTGGCAACAGTGCCTTTACCTGCAATGAGGTCACTTGAAAGCAGTTTTGTAGGCGCAGCACTTGTTGGCACAGTCATTGATGGTGCGGCACCAAACTTGCCAGCAGGTGAACGGTCACTTGCTGGGATCTGAGCGAATGAAGAAACCGTCGCCGCAATTGTTGATGTTGTCACTGGTGCAGCCGTAGTAGTTGTTACTGGAGCCACTGTTGTGGTGGTTGTTGCCACAGTGCTCGTTGTGGTTGTAGTTGCTGTTGTGTTTGAGTTTCCTGCAAACAATGCAGCACCAGTACCGAGAACCATCGCTGCAACAATGGTGATAATCACCCAGCGGCGAAGTGTCTGACGCCTTTTTGACTCACGCTGGAGTCGTTCCATCTTGTCGCGGCGAGCCGCTTTCTGTCGTTCACGTTTGGTAGTAGCCATGGTGCGACATTACTAGGACTTTTAGGGGGGAGAAGTCCTCAACTAGAATTACGTGATGGCTCTTGTGGTTCAAAAGTACGGTGGAACGTCAGTTGGTGACGCAGAACGGATTCGTGCTGTAGCAAGCCACGTCGCAAAAACCCGCGCTGAAGGAAACGATGTTGTTGTAGTCGTTTCAGCAATGGGCAAGTTCACTGATGACCTTATTCAGCTGGCTGATCAAGTTTCTCCGACCCGCCCACCGCGTGAGCTCGACATGCTCCTTACTGCGGGCGAGCGAATCTCAATGGCGCTCGTGTCTATGGCTCTTGCTGACCAAGGTGTTGAGTCAGCATCGTTCACTGGTTCTCAGGCTGGAATCATTACTGACAATGACCACACGAGAGCAAAAATTCTTGAAATGCGACCTGAACGTATTCGTGAAGCTATTGATGCTGGAAAAGTACCCGTAGTCGCTGGTTTCCAAGGTGTTTCAACTGACCGCGACATCACGACACTTGGTCGCGGTGGATCTGACGTAACTGCAGTCGCACTTGCTGCTGCACTTGGTGCAGATGTTTGTGAGATCTACACCGACGTGACTGGTGTCTACACCGCAGACCCTCGAGTTGTTCCAAAGGCGCACCGACTCGACAAAATCTCATTTGACGAGATGATGGAAATGGCCGCTACTGGTGGTCGAGTACTCATGCTTCGTTCAGTTGAGTTTGCACGCCGTCACGGTGTGCCGTTACATGTTCGATCAAGTTTTACCTGGGAACCAGGAACCTGGATTGTGGAGGAGGACCCCACTATGGAAGAAGCAGTTGTTACAGCAATAACAGACGACACGTCTGAAGCAAAAATAACGGTAGGTGGTGTTCCAGATAAGCCGGGCATTGCGGCCAAGTTGTTTCGCGAGCTCGCCAATGAAGGCATCAACGTTGACATGATTGTTCAAAACACTGGTGCTAATGGCTTAACTGACATTTCATTCACAGTTGCGCTCACCGATCTTGAAAACGCAACTGTTGTTTGTGAAAAAGTTAAAGGTGTAATCGGAGCCGCATCGGTTACTACTGACAACAACATCGGACGTGTTTCAATCGTCGGTGCAGGAATGAAGTCGAGCGCGGGCGTAACAGCGCTCATGTTTGAAACACTTTCAAATAACGGAATCAATATTGAGATGATCTCGACGAGCTCAATTCGAATTTCATGTGTTCTGCGCGCAGACAAGGTCGGAGATGCTGTTCGTTGCCTTCACACTGCGTTTGGTCTCGACGCGAACTAGACTTAACCCATGCGAATTGCCATTATTGGAGCCACCGGTCAAGTAGGAACAGTTATGCGCGCGATCCTTCGCGAGCGCAATTACCCAGTTGACGAAATCCGTTATTTCGGTTCATCACGTTCTGCCGGAACGTTCCTTGATTGGGATGGACAGCAAGTTGTCGTGGAAGACGCGTCAACCGCCGACTTCTCAGGCATTCAGATTGTGCTTGCTTCATCTGGAGCAACAGCGTCTCGTGCAATCTCCCCACTCATGGCAGCAGCTGGCGCAATTGTTATTGACAACTCATCAGCATGGAGGAGTGACCCAGATGTGCCTCTCGTTGTTTCAGAAGTAAACGCACACACACTTCACAACATCCCAAAGGGAATCGTTGCTAACCCGAACTGCACAACAATGGCGGCAATGCCAATCCTTAAGCCACTTCACTTGGCGGCTGGACTCACATCGCTCACAGTGTCTACCTACCAAGCAGTGAGTGGTGCAGGTCGAGACGGTGTTGATGAACTTGCCGGTCAAGTTGAAGCATCAGTCCAGCGCGATATTCGTGTCCTTACGTTCGACGGTGCTGGAATTGAAATGACTCCGGGCGTTAAGTTCCCAAACACCATTGCTCACAATGTGATCCCAATGGCTGGTGACATGGTTGATGATGATCGCCTCGAAACAGTTGAAGAAAAGAAGCTTCGTGACGAGAGCCGCAAGATTCTAGAAATCCCAGGACTTCTTGTTGCAGCAACGTGTGTTCGTGTTCCAGTATTTACCGGTCACTCGCTGTCAATTACTGCAAGCTTTGATCGTCCGATCTCGCCTCAAGAAGCAACAGAAATTCTTTCTAATGCTCCTGGAGTTGTGCTTCACGAAATGCCTACACCTCGCCTTGCTGCGGGCAAGGACCCAAGTTACGTAGGACGTATTCGTCCCGCCGAAACTGTGAAGAATGGCCTTTCGTTCTTCGTGAGCAACGACAATCTTCGCAAGGGTGCAGCGCTAAATACCGTGCAAATTGCTGAAGAACTCATCAGCATCCTCTCCTAGGAGAACACCTTTTATTTAATAGGTGTTACACCGACTTCCTATGGTGTTCAAATAGAGCAAAGGGGTTTGTCATGAACGGAATCATTTTTGGTATTGGTGGCCTTGTAGTGGGTCTACTAATTGCATTACTTGTTAAGTCATCATCTAAGAAATCGCCATCATCTGAAATACCAGCCGGTGTTGCGTTAACTGCAGCGGACATTGAGCGTGTTGTGAAGAGCCAGTTTTCTGAAGCGCTGAATGATCTCACTGAGCGTTCACGACAAGACCGTACTGAGTCAATCAATCTTGCCGCGACACAAGTTGCAAAGTCGGGTGGAGATGAACTTGGAAAGCGTGCTGAAGAAATTGACAACACACTCAAGTCATACCGCGAAGCGATTGACAAGCAAGTTACAGAACTGCAAGGCGAGCTTAAGAACTTGCGAGAAATGAATATTGAACGTTTCGGAAGTGTCGACAATGCTGTAAATGGTTTAGCGTTTCAGACGCAGGCTTTAAATAAAGTTCTTTCAAGCTCACAAGGTCGCGGTAACTGGGGCGAGCGAATGCTTGAAGACATCTTGACGCAGTCAGGGTTCGAGCGTGGAATTAATTATGAGCGTCAAGAAAAATTAGAAGGCGGCGGCAAGCCTGACTACAGTTTCTTCCTCCCACCTGATCGAGTTTTGTATCTTGACTCAAAGTTCCCTCTGGAGAACTACTTAAAGTTCTTTGAAGCCAGCGATGACAATTCACGCAAACTCTACAAAGACGCATTCTTAAAAAACGTCGAACAACGAGTTAAAGAACTTGAAGTTCGTGACTATGTAGAGCAGTCGAACAAAAATGCCATTGACTATGTTCTTTTGTTTATTCCAAACGAAGGAATTCTCGGTTTCATTCAAAATGAACGACCAAGTTTGATTGATGACGCTATCAATAAGAAGGTTTTACTCTGCTCACCACTTACTCTGTACGCGTTCTTGGGCGTAATTCGACAAGCAAGTTCGAGTTTCAATATGGCCCAAGAAGCGAACGAAGTGTTGCGACTCTTGACATCATTTGGAAAAGCATGGTCGCACTACGTCACTAATTTGACTGATATTTATAAGTCGTTTGAAAAAATGCAGAAGAAGTTGAAGGCAGTTACTACTGGACGAGTGTTTGGAACGCTTCGCAAGAATGTTGAGCAAGTTGAAAGCCTTGCCCAGTCCAAAGGCATTGGCGGCGACGCCAAGGCGCTCGATGAAATGGTCGCCGCCTTTGAATCTGTTGAGCAGTCAAGCGATAGTGATTTTGAATTTGATGATGAATAAACGTGCTGATTCGTCAGTAAATGGAGACTGCTCACTCTGAGTGAGTAAGTTCTTTACTCGTGGCCCGCACTCGCGCTCAACGTCGTGTCCAGACAATATTTATTGGACTGGCGATTCTCATCACTTTTTTGCTGCTCCTCTTCGCACATGACATCAATACTTCTGCGCATCAGGCAACCAGTCCACGACGAAGTGATAATTTGAGCTTTGCGAAGTTGGCTAATTCATTAATCCAGAAGCAAAATAATTTTGATGCTCGGTTGTCATATCTACTTCAAGATGGAGCCAATCTAAGTCGTCCTGTTTTTGCTGCACAGCTCGAACAGCTTGCTCTTGAGCTTCCACAATGGGAGACAGATGTTCAGCTACTCACGAAACCTTCTTTAGCCCACCGCGTAAATACTGAATTTGTCTCAATAACTGAATCAAGAATTGATGTCTTGACATCAGTGATCCGCTCAGTCTGTGATGACCTTCAGCTACCTGGGATCACACTTGGCAAAGTTACAAACTCTCATTCTTCGCTGACTTCGCTTAAACAGTCTTGGGATCACAAACGATTCGCACTTGCGAAAGAGCCTGGTAGGGCTCATTTGCTCTCACTCACGAATCTTGTGGGTTCAATGCACCATATGCAGACTCTCAGTTCACTTAAGTCTTCACCCACTCTGCGTGTCACACGCGCAATTGGTATTGCAGCAGTTTCTGTCACACCATCACCACTGCCTGCTGCGTCGGGGGTGCTTCTGCTTGCCCCGGTTGCGAGAGTTCATCTTGAAGTTTCAGTTGTGAATGCAAGTTATGTCAATCAGCCAGTAACAATGACCATTACATTTCGCCCAACAAACGCCAGAGGTAAATATCAGTCTCAGACCATGAAGGCAGTAATTGGGCCAAATCACGCGTACGGTTTTGTGCCAAAAAGCTTGAACACCAAGCCTGGGCAGCGAGCAAGCCTTTCAATTTCAATTTCTGGGGCATCAGCTGCCGCTGGGATGACAAGGATGAAGACCTACTCCGTCATAATGTCACCTTCCGGAAATAATTAATAGGAAAAACGGCCGAATCTTCGCCTACGATAGAGGTGCCCCTAATCATGAAGTGAGGAATTGTGAAGCAGTCGATAACTGTTACCGACAACCGGACTGGCGACTCTTTAGAAATACCTATTGACAATGGTGGAGTTTCGGCGAAGGAAATCATCAAGGCTGCGCCTGGTGTTTGGGTCTACGACCCAGCGTTCATGGCAACTGCCGCCGCTGAATCTTCTATTACGTATCTAGACGGTGAAGCTGGAATTCTTCGTTACCGTGGTTACCCAATTGAGCAACTCGCCGAGCACTCAACGTACCTAGAAGTTGCTTACCTACTTATTCACGGTGAGCTCCCAAATGCTGAACAGTCAGCTGCATGGAGCAAAGAAGTTACGCACCACACCTACATTCATGAAAACGTTCGTAAGCG
>CAIJWX010000053.1:0-12285 GCA_903824535.1 uncultured Actinomycetes bacterium
ACCTCAATGTGCCCACCCGCTTGTACAGCTTGAGTTACGGCGCCAAGGGCGCGAGTTACCGCATTGCTTTTTGGAAGTAGCGCGAGGGTGATGGTGGCGTGAGCCAGTGTCAATCGAGCTTCAGGTAGACCAACAAAATCAACTGCACGTGCAGCTGATTCAGCAACCAAGAGACCCATTGGATCAGCGAGTCCAATATCTTCACTCGCAAGAATTACAAGTCGCCTTGCCAAGAAGCGTGCGCTTTCGCCACTCTCCAACAATGTAACTAACCAGTAGAGAGCACCATCAGGATCTGAACCCCTAATTGATTTAATGAACGCACTTACTTGGTCGTAGTGCGTATCAGCAGACTGGTGATAGAGCCGGCCGTCTCGTGCTTGAGCAATGTGTTCAACAGTGACCTGTGTACCCACTCCTGACTGAGCATGAGCCAAAATGATCGCCGTATCGAGAGTCGTGAGTGCTCCCCTAGCGTCACCGTCAGAAGATGAAGTAACTGCACTGAGCGCTTCTGTAGTTGCAGTAGCTCCACGTAACTGAAGTCCACGATTCGCGAGTAGTAGTAGTTCATCTTCGGTCAGTGGCTTAAGTCGCCACAGTGTGCAGCGACTCATCAGCGCAGCGTTAACTTCAAAGTACGGATTCTCAGTTGTTGCACCAATGAAAACAATCTCGCCTGATTCAGTCGCCGGTAGCAACAAATCTTGTTGAGACTTATTAAATCGGTGAACTTCATCTATAAACAAAACTGTCTTTTGGCCTTGCTCGGCTAAGCGGTCGTGAGCACGACTAAGCACTTCACGAACATCCTTAACCCCACCAGTAACTGCAGAGAGACTTTCTGTCGCGTAACCAGCTGATGTGGCGAGAATGCGAGCGAGTGATGTCTTTCCTGTGCCCGCAGGGCCCCAAAGAATCATTGAGGTGAGCTCCTTCGCCCCAACAAAACTCCGTAGTGGGCCATCAGTTCCTACAAGATGCGACTGACCAACAACTTCGTCGAGAGAACGAGGGCGAAGGAGCTCAGCGAGAGGTGCTGCTTGTTTCAGGCGTTGAGCCACGGCTTCATCAAAGAGAGACGTAGATCAACCTTTAATTGCTGGCTTGATTCGCAGATCGCGAAGTTGGCGCTCAGATATGTTCTTTGGAGCTCCGGTCATTAGATCAGCGCCAGACTGAGTCTTTGGATACGCAATAACTTCACGAATGTTTTCTTCACCAGCAAAAATTGCAACCAATCGGTCAATTCCAAATGCGAAACCAGCGTGTGGCGGAGCACCGTACTTAAAGGCACCCATCAAGAAGCCGAATCGACTTTCAGCTTCTTCATCGCTGATGCCTAGAGAACTAAAGACTTGCGCCTGAATTGCGGCATCGCTGATACGAACAGAACCACTTCCGAGTTCCCAGCCGTTAAGCACGAGGTCGTAGCAACGAGCACGAACCTTGAGCGGGTCAGTCTTCATGAGATGGATGTCATCAGGATTTGGCATTGTGAATGGGTGGTGAGCAGCAATCGGGTTGCCGTCTTCATCAATTCCTTCAAACATTGGAAAATCAGTAATCCAAACGTAGTGATGTGGGCCTTCACTAACGGGTGGCGCACCGAGGGTCACTCGAAGTGAGCCGAGCACCTTGCAGGCCTGCGCATATTCATCAGCAACACAGAAAACAATGTCGCCAACTTGGGCACCATCAATTCCAACGATTGCAGCAATTTCAGTTTCGTTAAGAAACTTCGCCAGTGGTGAATCAACACCTTCAGCTGTAATTCTGAACCACGCAAGACCCTTCGCACCAAGCTCCTTTGCTTGATCTGTAAGTTGATCAAGTTTTGCTCGTGAGAATTCAGCTCCTCCAGGAACGCGAAGTGCCTTAACAGTTGGCGCTGAGAATGCTTTAACTTCCGTTGAAGCGAATACTTCAGAAAGATCCTGCAACACCATTGCAAATCTCAGGTCTGGCTTATCGGTTCCGTATTCGTCGAGTGCCTGGTGCCACGTCATTGAACCAATTGGCCCTGGGCGTGTTCCGGTTGCAACTTGCGCAGCATTAAGCACTGCTTCGGAAACAAACGCAAGAATGTCTTCTTGCGTTACAAAACTTGCTTCAAGGTCGAGCTGTACGAATTCAAACTGGCGGTCAGCGCGCAGGTCTTCATCGCGTAAACAACGAGCAATCTGGTAATAGCGATCGAATCCACCAACCATGAGCAGCTGCTTCGCGATTTGAGGACTTTGAGGAAGAACGTAAAAGTCTCCTGGGTGAAGACGTGAAGGAACAACAAACTCTCTTGCACCTTCAGGAGTTGGAGCCCAGAGAAGTGGTGTTTCAACTTCGCAGAACCCTTGTGCGTCCATTGAGCTTCGAAGCGAGGCGTTAACAGCAGCGCGAAGTCGAAGGTTGCGTTGCATCTTTTCGCGTCGAATGTCTAGGTAACGGTATTTAAGTCGAACCTGTTCATCAATATCAACTCGTTCATCGAGCTGGAACGGTGGTGGTTCTGCAGCAGAAAGTATTTCGACTGAGCAGTCTGTAAGTTCAATCTCACCAGTTGCGAGCTTGTCATTGAGTGTTCCATCTGGGCGCTTAGTAACAGTGCCAGTGACTCGAAGAACATATTCAGATCGAACGTCAACCTTGCCATCTACAACAACTTGAAGCAGTCCAGAACGGTCACGCAGGTCCACGAATGCGAGGTGTTCGCCATGTTCGCGTCGCTTGGCTACCCAGCCACAAACCGTCAGTTTCTGACCAATGTGGGTAGCATTCACTGACCCGCAGAGCATGTCTCGCATGCTGGTGGCTTCATAATTCTTAGACATTGTCACGTCACTTCGTTAATAGATTGGAAACCGTTGCAACAACATCACCACGGGCAACTTGACTCTGAGCCTGTTCGTGATCTGCGCTACGCAGGTCTCTAATCGTAACCTGACCAGCAACCTGTTCTTGCGGACCAATCAAAAGTGCGAATCTGGCTCCGGACTTATCAGCAACCTTCATTTGAGACTTCATTGACCTGCCATCGAATGCTCGCTCAACACTTAGCCCATGGCTTCTAAGTTCATCAACCAGCTTTGTTGCGTGGTCATCGTCAGTTGTATCGATAACGAATACATCAACAGATCGGTCTACCAACTGAGTTGTCACTCCCTCGGCATTCCTCGTAAGAAGTAAACGCTCTATCCCTGAACCAAAGCCAATGCCACTGGTTGGTTTGCCACCAAGCTCCTCGGCGAGTTTGTCGTAACGGCCACCGCCACCAATTGCGTTCTGAGCTCCGTCAAGGGCGTCTGCGACAAATTCAAACGTTGTACGTGTGTAGTAATCAAATCCACGAACTAATCGAGGATTTAGCTCAGCATTAATGCCCAGTGATGTAAGTCCGGTAACAACTTTTGAAAAGTGAGCACTGCAGTCTGCACATACGTGATCAGGAAGCATTGGTCCCTTCGAAGTCACGTCAATACACGACTCTTTTTTACAGTCGAGTACTCGAAGTGGATTCTGCTCCCAGACCTTCTGGTGTTCTTCACACAGTGATGCAACATTTGACGAAAGGTGCGCTTTTAGAAGCTCCACGTAACTAGCGCGACATTCATCGTGTCCCATTGAATTGATAAGTAAGCGGATGCGCTTTAGACCAATGGCCTCATAGAAACGCCACGCGAGAGTAATTACTTCAACGTCTACAGCTGGGTCATCAGAACCGAGTACTTCAACTCCTAGTTGGTGGTGCTGGCGATACCTACCGGCCTGTGGTCGTTCATAACGAAATGCCGGTGTTGCATACCACGCCTTCCACGGAGTTGTTGGATTGTGCTGCACAAAAGCGCGAACTACTGACGCAGTTCCTTCTGGGCGAAGCGCATACGTGCGGTCCCCTCGATCGGTGAAGACGTACATTTCTTTTTTAGCAACATCACTATCTTCGCCAATGCCACGATTGAAAACTCCAATGTCTTCAAACATTGGTGAAATTACGAGTGAGAAACCAAACCTATGTGCGAACTCAGCGAATGTTCCAACTAAACCTTCCCATTCGTGCGATTCAGGTCCAATGACATCGTGTGTTCCTATAGGGGCTTGGAATTCGCTCATGAGTTCTTGTTCTGACCTGGTAGTTGACGGAAGGCATCAAAAACGCCGTCAACGTTTTTAAGTGCTGCAAGAAGACTACTTAGGTGTGTTGGATCAGCGAGCTCAACATCAAAGACAATTCGAACAATTCGAGACCCAGATGTACTTGAACTACTTGAAATAATGCTGAGCTGGTATTCAGCAATGACACTTGAAACGTCTAGAAGCAGTCGGGTGCGATCAAAGGCCATGATTTCAAGCACAGCACGGAAGTGTCCGCCAGTAGAGCCGTCCCACTCAACTTCAATAATTCGCTCACCAAGTCTCAGAGCCAACGCCACCGCATTTGAACAGTCATTTCTGTGAACTGAGACTCCGCGACCCTGAGTAATAAATCCCATGATCTGGTCCCCTGGCACAGGAGAACAGCACCTGGCGAGGTGAATCATTACGTCGTCAAGACCCTCAACATAGACACCTGCTCCACGACGATTGGTGCGACCCGTCTTTGGAATACGTGAAACAGTGGTTGGCAGTTGCTCACCTTCGCCACCTTGAAGCTCACGAGATAGTCGTTGAACAACGGCAAGACCAGAAATTTGACCACTATCGATTGCCATCATGAGCGCATCATGATCCTCTAAGTTCAGTGCGCTTACAACAGTGTCCAGCGCCTTCGAGGAAAGCGTTGTGGCAATAGGCAGGCCTTCTCGACGAAGTGCCTTTGTAAGTTCTTCTTTTCCACCTTCAATGGCATCTTCTCGTCGTTCACGCTGGAACCACTGGCGAATCTTGGAGTTAGCTTTTGATGACTTAACAATTGAGAGCCAGTCTCGAGATGGACCAGCACCCTCTTGCTTGCTAGTAACAATCTCAATGACGTCAGCTGAATGAAGAGGTGTATCGAGTGGAACAAGTCGACCATTAACTTTGGCCCCGACGCACTTGTGGCCGACTTCTGTGTGAACGGCATACGCAAAGTCAACTGGTGTGGCGCCTTCTACAAGAGCAATTACACGACCTTTAGGAGTAAATACGTAGACCTCATCGTGTTCGAGGTCGAGCTTTAGCGCTTCGAGGAACGCAATTGGGTCAGTTTCCTCTTCTTCAACATCTGAAAGTCGTTGCATCCAGGCAATCTCTTTTTGAGAAGCACCTTCTTTGTAACCCCAGTGAGCAGCAATGCCGAATTCTGCGCGCCGATGCATTTCAGAAGTTCGAATCTGAACTTCAACGGACTTCGAGCGAGGTCCAATAACAGTTGTGTGAAGTGACTGGTAAAGGTTGAACTTTGGCGAGTTGATGTAGTCCTTGAATCTTCCAGGCACCGGAGACCACAGAGAGTGAATGGCTCCAAGAACAGCCCAACAATCTCGTTCATCTTCAACAATGATTCGCATTCCTACAAGGTCAAAGATTTCATCAAATTCTTTGCCGCCAACAACCATCTTTTCGTAGATACTCCAGAGATGCTTCGGACGACCCCTAACGTCAGCTTCAATACCAAACATTTTTAATTTCTCGCCGAGTGAACTCATTACATCAACAAGGTATTCTTCTCGCTCAGGCTGTCGAGCAGCGACCATTTGTTCAATCTCTGCGTAACGCTTTGGGTGCAGTGTGGCAAAGCAGAGATCTTCTAATTGTGACTTCACTTGCTGGACACCAAGACGGTGAGCAAGTGGTGCGTAGACATCCATAGTTTCTTGAGCAATGGCCTGTTGGCGATTCATTGGCATAACTGAAATGGTGCGCATGTTGTGAAGTCGATCAGCAAGTTTGATCACCAACACACGCCAGTCTTGGGCCATGGCAATAAACATCTTGCGAATAGTTGCGGCTTGTTGAGCCTCTTTAGAGTCAAATTCCAAACGATCAAGCTTTGTAACTCCGTCGACAATCGCAGCGACTTGTTCGCCGAATTCTTTTGAGAGCCATTTAGTTGTGACAACGGTGTCTTCCACTGCGTCATGCAGTAGTGCCGCCGCAATCGTTGGTTCATCGAGCCCGAGTTCTGCGATGATTTCAGCAACGGCAATTGGGTGCGTTACGTACGGTTCACCAGTACGTCGAAGCTGACCTTCATGGGCATTTATCGCTGCCAGGCCGGCACGACGAATGAGCGAAACATCACCATTTAGGTGGTGTTCGCTAAAACGTCCAATTAGACGCTCAATTGAAGCCGTCAGCTCATTATCAGCTGATGGACGAGTTGAGAGGCTGACCATACATCCAGCCTACCGGCCGTTAACGACGTTTTTGCTTTCTAGCGCGTGGGGTAATACCAGCGCGAGTTGAGCTCGACTGTGATTGACGCTGTGAGCCATCTGAACCAATTCGAGCTGCAGCAGCTGGAGTCATTGTTAAACGGTCTTGACGCTCACGTGCACGGTTAGCAAGATCCTTAAATCTTGGTTCGCGTTCCTTCATGAGAGCAAGTAATGGACTCGCAATAAAGATTGATGAGTACGCACCACTGAGAAGTCCAACGAAGAGGGCAAGTCCATAGTTCTGAAGTGTTGTTGCACCCAAGATGTATGCACCAACAACTAATACAGAGAGCACTGGCAAAATTGCAACTAGCGAAGTGTTAATGGAACGAGCAAGAGTTTGGTTCATTGAAAGGTTGACCATCTCACCGTATGACATGTCACCAGTCTTAAGGACTCCTGATGTGTTGTCACGCACACGGTCGAATACAACAACTGTGTCGTAGAGCGAGTAACCAAGGATTGTCAAGATTGCAATAACGGTGTCTGGTGTGATCTGAAAGCCCAAAATCGAATAGACACCAACGGTTACAAGAAGGTCGTGCACCATTGCAACAAATGCCGCCCAAGCCATCTTTGGCTCAAATCGCATTGCAATGTATCCAACAACAGCAATGAAGAACACAATGAGTGCTTCTAAAGCACGCTTTGTAATTCCACTTCCCCACGTTGGCCCAATGCTGCTAGTGGAGACCTGATTGAAGCTAACTCCAGCAGTTGTAGCCATCGCTTGAGCAATGTTGTTTGTGACGGTCACCTGTTGTTCTTGTGAAAGTGAGTTGAGGTCACCTGAAACTTGATACGTCTTACTTCCAAGCTTTTGGACAATCGGGTTAGTAAGCCCAGCTTTTTCAACCGCAGTAGTCATCTGCGAAATTGAAGAGTTTGGAGCAAGAACTTCCCAGGTGCTTCCACCCTTGAATTCAATTCCAAGATTGAAACCACGAATTGAGAGTGATCCGAGACCAATAATGATTACCGCAACTGAGATCGAGAACCAGATTTTCTTTCGTCCAACGAAGTCAACAGTTGTTAGACCACGGTAGAGACGACCAAAGCGTCCTGGTGTCTTTGTTTCACTACTCATTCTCATTACCTCCAGATTGGATTCCGGCGGCAAGAGAAAGAGCAGATGTGCTGCTCGATCCACGTCGTCCAAGCAGAACTACTAACGGACGAGTGAAGTACCACGTAATGACAATGTCGAGCAATGTTGAGAGCCCAAGGAAGAACGCGAATCCTCGAACGTCACCAACTGCAATTAGGTAGAGCAACACAGCAGCTAGAAGACTCACAGTGTCAGCAGCAAGAACTGTTCGCCAAGCTGATCTAAATCCACGGTCAACCGAGGATCGAACAGATCTACCCGCTCGAGCCTCATCTTTCAGTCGCTCGAAGTAAACAATGTAACTGTCGACGGTAATTCCAATTGACACAATTAATCCGGTAACACCTGCCAAGTTGAAGCTCGGTGCAAAGGCAGTGTGTGCAAGGGCAGAAATGATTGCCCAAAGCAGTGCTGCAGTTACTAGAAGACCCAAAATAATTACTAGACCAAGTGCACGGTAGTAAAGGATTGTGTAGAGAAGTACGAGTGCGAGTCCAACTAGACCAGCGCCAAGACCTGCAACAAGTGCACTGTGACCAAGAGTTGGCGAAACAGTCTGTGTCGAAAGAGGAACTAGACGAACTGGGAGTGCACCAAAGTTCATTGCAAGAGCCAGGTTCTTTGCACTCGTTTGTGTGAATGATCCAGAAATCTGTCCAGAACCACCAAAACTGGAGAACGTTGATTGTGTTGGCTGAATAATTGGAGCCGACTGAATTACACCATCGAGTTCAATCGCAACAAGCTGGTGGAAGTTCTGCTGAGCAACTTGGTCCCACTGTGGTGAACCTGCAGAAGTAAGTGTGTAACTAACAACCCATGCGCCAGCTTGATCTTGCTGAGCGAATGCTTTTTTAATTGCAGTACCTGTTAGTTGTGCAGGTCCCAGAAGGTAACGAGCTCCGCCACCATTAAGAACTGGCAAAATTACATTTGATGTAGCGATGTCGTTGGCTGGCTTTGTATTTGCTACACCTGCATACATCGGATCTGGTGGAATCGTATTCTCTAAGAACCCTGCAGCCGTGTTCGAGGCTTGCTGCACGTTTAAGTTCGCAGCACTCATCAGATACTTAGCTGAAGGATTAGGAATTTGTTGCGTTCCAATATCAACTAATTTCTTCGATGTTCCAACAGATGCAAGCACCGGACGGAACAAGAGCTGAGCGGTCTGTCCAACTGCAGCGAGCACCGTACGAGCGTCGCTAACACCAGGAATGCTGACAACAACATTCGTTCCTTGAAGATTTACTGTCGCTCCAGAAACACCAAGTCCATTTACTCGGTTAGAAAGCACAGTTACAACTTCTTGCATTTCAGCCAATGTCGCTGGTGTTGATGGTTTGTAAACAACAGAAAGACCACCAGCAAGGTCAAGTCCAAGCTTTGGACCCCAGCCCAGACTCAGGGTTGCAATGAGTGAGCCAAACGAAATAACGATTGCAAGGGTCAGACTGACGATCATTGACCGCTTTGAACCAACTTGTGATGCCATTACTACTTGTCGCCTTCTGTCTCGTCATCAGATGAACCAGCCACTGGTGCTGGGTCGAAACGACGGGCAATTGCAGTTGGGATGAAATCAAGTTCAACGCCACTCGCAGTACGAAGAGTTACAAATTCGTCAGTTGTCTTCACAACTGTGCCAACGAGCCCACCGATTGTTTGGTAGCGAACACCAATTTCAGTCTGTCGAGCCTCGGCTCGAGCAGCAGCCTGCTTTTTACGGCGTGGGCGTAGGTAAAAGAAGTAGATGCCTCCAAAAACCACCACATAGATAATGAGGATGGATGAAGAACCACCGGATGATGAAGCTGCGAACATATGGATTTCCTCCGTCAATAGACAACGAAACCCTAGTCGCAAAACAGCACCGACCTAGACCAATCCCCCTCCACGAGGCTTTATTCCAAGGTGATTGAACGCACGTTCAGTTGCGACACGCCCTCGAGGGGTACGGATTAGGAGCCCCTCTCGAAGCAAATATGGCTCATAGGCATCTTCAATTGTTGAAGGCTCTTCTCCACATGCATGCGCCAATGTAGTTAAGCCAACAGGCTGGCTGGAGAACTGATCACAAAGAAGACCAAGGATTCGACGGTCAATCTTGTCCAGTCCATAAACATCGACACCAAAAAGTTCAAGGGCTTCAATTGCGATTTCAGTTGTAATAATTTTGTGCTCTTTAACCGCAGCAAAGTCACGAACTCGACGAAGCAACCTATTGGCAATTCTTGGAGTTCCACGACTACGACTTGCTATTGAATGAGCTGCATCTCCTGAGAGTTGCACCTCGAGAAGCTTTGCCGAGCGCTCAACAATTATTTTGAGTTCATCGATGTCATAGAGGTCAAGCTGACCAATGAACCCGAATCTGTCTCGTAGTGGAGCGGCGACTAGTCCTGTTCTAGTGGTGGCTCCAACCAAAGTGAAATTCGGAAGTTCTAGTCGAATAGATCTTGCAGATGGACCACGGCCAATCATTACATCAAGTCGATGATCTTCCATTGCTGGATAGAGCACTTCTTCCACTGCACGAGAGAGTCGGTGAATTTCATCAATGAACAAAACATCGCCATCTTGAAGATCCGTCAAGAGAGCAGCAATGTCTCCAGGTCGAGAAAGCACTGGTCCAGATGTAATACGAAGTCCAGATCCCATTTCTGATGCAACGATGCTGGCGAGTGAAGTTTTGCCAAGTCCTGGAGGGCCAGCAAACAACAAGTGGTCAACAGTTTGACCACGAGACTTCGCAGAACCCAGAACAATTTCCAAGTGACGAACAAGCTCTCGCTGCCCCACGAACTCGTGCAGAGATAACGGACGGAGTGAAACCTCAACTTGGCGTTCTTGAACGCTCGCAACTGGAGCTACAACACTCTGCTCAATTTGGGTTAAATCAATGTCTCTACGACTCATTTACGCCTCAGCAGTTGTAGCGCTTCACGCAGCGCTGTCGCTTCATCATCAGGTAGATCAGCTCCATCAAGTGCCTGGCTGATTTCTTGAGCGCTGTAGCCAAGTCCTCGCAGTGCATCTTCAATGGCACTGGACTTTGCTGATGTCTGCGATGTCTTCTCATACTTTGATGCTGCAAACACTTTGCCCTTTAGCTCAAGAACAATTCGACTTGCAGTCTTCGGACCGATTCCAGGTATTTGAGAAATCCTCTTGGTGTCTCCAGCTTCAATTGCACCGGCGATTTCATCAGTGCTCATTGTTCTAAGTGCCGCGAGCGCAGTAGAAGGGCCAACACCCGGAGTGACGAGCAGTAACTCAAAGAATTCACGATCCGAGTAGGACTTGAAGCCGTAGAGAACAATCGCATCATCTCGCACAACGGTATAAATAAATAATTCGAGTGCCTGACCCGTGCTGAATTCTTCGCCAGCAGCAACGTGCACTTCGTATCCAACTCCGTGAACGTCAAGAACTATGGTTCCGTTGTTCTGATGGTGAAGTACGTGACCAGAGAGCCAACCAATCACGACGTACTCACATTCAAATAACGCTGTTCAGTACGAACAATCATGAAGTATGTAATTGCTAATGCGAGTGCATCAGCGGCGTCAGCAGGTTTAGGTATTTCGGCGAGCCCGCAGAGCTTTGCAACCATTTCTTGCACCTGAAGTTTTCCTGCCGCTCCATAACCCGTCACCGCGAGCTTTACTTCTTGAGCGGTGAACTGTCGAACTGGAATATCAATTGCACCAGCAAGGGCAACAGCTACGCCACTAGCCTGCGCCACCGGAATAGCAGTCTTGGCGTTTCGTTGATAGAAAACCCGCTCAACAACAACAGCGTCTGGCTTCGTTTCATCCATGAGGTCGCGGAGTTCTACGAGTAACTGACTAAGTCGCTTTTCAACTGGAGTTGATGGGTCAGTTTCTACGACACCGGCCTTAATTGCACTGAAAGATTCAAGACCGTCAAAGGACCCCTCGACCAGGCCGTAGCCACAGCGGGTCAGTCCTGGGTCGATTCCGAGTACGAACATACGTTCGATACTACAGCCCTAAGGGCCTAATTGCTAGGAATTAGCCCTCGTATGAGGCAAGAATTTCATCAGAAATGTCGAAATTAGCGAAAACATTCTGGACATCATCATGGTCGTCAATCGCGTCCATGAGGCGAAGAAGCTTGTGGGCTTCAACTTTGTCCGTCAATGGAATTGAGTTCTGAGCTACCAATGTGAGGTCTGCGGACAAGACTTTTACACCGAATCCTTCAAGGGCGTCTCTAACCTTTCCTACTTCTGTCGGGTCAGTTGTTATAAAGAAGTTGTCTGCGTTTGGTGTGAAGTTTTCACCACCTGCTTCCATAACCCATTCAAGAAGTTGATCTTCGTCAATAGGTCCTTGTACTTCAATAATTCCCTTGCGATCAAATTGCCAGGAAACAGCACCCGGCTCAGCAATATTTCCACCGTTCTTAGAAAAGGCGTGCTTGATCTCTGCACTGGTGCGATTTCGATTATCACTCAGTGTTTCAACAATGATTGCCACGCCGCCCTGACCGTAGCCTTCGTAGCTAATTGCTTCATAGCGAACACCTTCGAGTTCACCAGTACCACGCTTAACAGCGCGCTCAATAGTGTCGAGTGGAACTGAGGCTTCACGAGCTTTCTGGAACATGGTGCGAAGTGCGGCGTTGGCACTTTGGTCACCACCACCTTCGCGGGCAGCAACTTCTACTTGTCGAATGAGTTTTGCGAATACTTTTGCGCGAGCACTGTCCTTGGCACCCTTGCGGTGCTTCGTAGTTGCCCATTTCGAGTGGCCAGACATAATTCCTCCTGCCCTTTGGGGCGAGTTAATCCTA
>CAIJWX010000054.1:0-28696 GCA_903824535.1 uncultured Actinomycetes bacterium
AGTTCTAAGAATCCTGGGAATTCATACCAAGCACCGATTTCAATGAACTCAATGCCTTCACCAAGAGTCTCTTTTGCACGGGTCATGTACTGAAGGGTCGACATTGTTGATGAGTGTGGGGCTAGAACGAGCCCGATGACTTTGGTGAAGCCATCATCGCGAAAGGTCTGTGCGATTTCTTCGAGCATTGGTGGTTCGTACTTTGAGCCAAATCGAACGTCGTATTTCCCAGGGGCAAGCTTTTCAAGAGCATCACGAATACCGTCAACCTGAGCGTCAGTGCGCTCATTGAGTGGTGAAGTTCCGCCAATTGCGCTGTAGCGACGAACGAGATCAGAAAGAAGCTCCGGGGTCGGTGGTCGGCCGTGGCGAATACGTGTGTAATACGGTTCAATATTTTCTGGGGTAGTTGGCGTTCCGTACGCCATTACTAGTACTCCGGTTTTCATCGCACTCCTGCTTTTCCTTCGTCGTGTACAACTTTCACCACGGCGCTTAAAACGTCGGGATCAGTTGATGGCAATACGCCATGTCCAAGGTTAAAGATGTGCCCAGCATCTGTGCCCACTTTTGCGAGCACTTCACGCGCAGCTTCAACCCCAAGCGCCACACCACTTAAACAGCGAGCAGGATCGAGGTTTCCCTGTGATGGCTTTCTTGTTCGTCTACGCCCTTCGTCGAGGTCAACGTGCCAGTCAATGCCAACAACATTGCTACCGGCAGTTGCCATTTGTCCCAGTAGCTCACCAGTTCCTACTCCGAAAAGAATTGTCGGAACATTGAGATCAGCAATGCCCTCAAAAACCCGCTTGGTAGCTGGGAGCGCGAAGCGTTCGTACTCTGAACGAGAGAGTGAACCTGCCCATGAATCGAATAGTTGTAATGCGCGAGCACCGTGTTCAACCTGCGCACGCAGGAATGAAACCGTGATACCAACAAGTCGGTCCATCAATTTGTCAAATAGTGCAGGCTGCGCGTGCATCATTGACTTGATGATGGCGAACTCGCGAGTTGGGGCGCCTTCAACGAGGTAACTCGCCACAGTAAATGGTGCGCCAGCGAATCCAATGAGTGGAGTGTCGGTGCTTTTTAGTTCCTCAACAACAAGGTCCACGGTATCGGTGACGTGCTTGATGTCTGAAGGAGTGATGTCACGAAGTCGTTCAAGGTCAGCTTCTGATTTAAAAGTATTTGCAATTACCGGACCACGGCCAGGAACAATTTCAACGCCAAAATCAATCGCGTGATACGGCACAACAATGTCTGAGAAAAGAATTGCTCCATCAACGCCGTAGCGGCGAACTGGCTGCATGGTTACTTCAGCGGCGATCTTGGGGTCCGCAATTGCGTCAAGAATTGATCCAGTGCCTCGTAGAGCACGGTATTCAGGCAGAGCACGTCCCGCTTGACGCATGAACCAAACCGGCACATGTTCAACAGCTTCGCCTCGACAGGCCCTGAGTAGAACTGGGTCGCTCACGTGTCTCCTTTTACCCCCTTCAATCTAGGCGCAATGGCCTAATAATCCCCAAAGTGAGCTATTGGCAATGTTCCCCTAGAATTGACAAACCCAAAATTCGAGACTTTGAAAGAGGCCCAAGTGGCACACGAGCGTGAGATTGCCGAGGAACAAGAGTTCTTGACCCTCGCTCTTGGCGCGCTTGATCACATGCGTGAAGAGGCGATGGCAATGCGCGATAACGCAGCTGTGGCGAACATGCGTGGCGCCGGAGACCTCGTAGAGCGCGACGTTGTAATGAGTACCGCACTCACCAGGCTTGATCAACTAGCTATTGGTGACCAACCACTCTTCTTCGGTCGCATTGACTATGACGTAAATACTGACGGAGTTCGAGATGTGTACCACGTTGGTCGTCTCGCTGTTTCAGATGAACAGTTGAATGCGCTTGTAGTTGACTGGCGTGCACCAGTCGCTGAAGCTTTCTACCGAGCTACAGGTGTTGAATCGCTCGGTCTTAGCCGCCGCCGTCACGTGGCAATTCGTGGACACGACGTAGTTGGTGTTGAAGATGAATACTTCGCTGATGCAAATGGTGACCTCATGGTTCCAGACGACGAAGCGCGCAGTGCAACTCCCGAAGGCCTTGTTGATGGTGGCATGGCACTTGGTGGCCCAGGGGCACTTCTCGCTGCGCTCGGTCGAGCACGAACTGGACGCATGGGCGACATCATTGCGACGATTCAAGGTGAACAAGACCGCATCATTAGAAATCCACTGGCGGGGATTCTTCTCGTTCAAGGCGGCCCCGGAACTGGAAAGACTGCAGTTGCTCTTCACCGTGCGGCATACCTTCTCTTTACTCACCGCTCAACACTTGAGCGCCAGGGTGTTTTGGTCGTAGGACCAAATCCGCTCTTTCTTAATTACATTGAAAATGTTCTGCCTTCACTTGGAGAATCAGGAGTAACGCTTTCAACAATTTCTGAGCTTGTCACCAACGTGTCAGTGGGTGCTCGTGAAGATGAAGATCTCGACCAACTAAAGGGTGATATCCGAATGGTGAAAGTGCTCAATCGTGCACTTCGCACGCGACAGCACCCGCTTCGTGATGATGTGGAAATTCCAGTTGGTCGTGCAATTTTGAAGTTAAAGGCAACATGGACAAAAGACATTGTCGAGCGTGCGCGTAGACGACCAGGTAATCACAACCAACGCAGGTCAGCTGTTGGACGAGAACTCGCGCTTCGAATGGCAAATGAGTACCACTCAAGATTCGTAAAAAATAGTGACGAAGAAATATCACAAGTGAATGAGCTTGCAGATGCAATTCGCGCTACCCAGCAATTCAAAATTGCGTTGCAGCGCGTTTGGCCACGACTCACTGGTCAGGACTTACTGCACGACCTCTTTGGCGCGCCGGCACTACTGCGTGCTGCTGGAAAAGACATCCTTAGCGATGCTGAGATTGCGTTGCTGCACCGTCCACGCTCACAAAACCTTGAAGATGTTTTGTGGACCAAGGCTGATGCAGCGCTAATTGACGAGGCTCGTATTCTTCTCGGGCCCCGAAAGAAGCCACGCCCTAAAGCAAAGCCTGGCGAATCAGGAATGCTCGATGGTGTTGACCTCGATGCGTATGCCGGCAATGTTCGCCAAGCCGCACTTCGTGAAGCTGAGCGACTCGCTCCTGCACAGAGTCAGGAACTTGATGAAGCTGAGTTCGTTACATACGGGCACATTGTTGTTGACGAAGCACAAGACCTCTCTCCAATGGAACTTCGTGTTTTGAAGCGACGTGACCTCACTGGCTCAATGACCATTGTTGGTGACATGGGACAAGCAACAACTGCGGGCTCATCTGCATCATGGAATGCAGTTCTCCAAGTCTTAGAACCGCGTCGTGAACCAGCTCGAGTTGATCTAACTGTGAGCTACCGAACTCCAGAAGAAGTTCTCACTTTCGCTGAACCAACACTGAAGGCTGCATCTCCAGATCTTGAAGCGCCCAAGCCAGTACGTCGCGCAGGATCGGTGCCGACAGTTGAAGTAGTAACACCTGAGCAATTTGCCACAACACTTGTTAACGCAGTTAAGCGTGAGTGTGCAGACGTAGAGCCAGGTCGAGTTGCCGTAATTGTGACTAGTTCCAGAGTTGATGAAATCGTTTCAATTTTGAAAGCTGCCAAACTTGACGCCATTGACCCTCGAGAGCTTGAGTCTCGTGGCCTCAGCGCAGACCTCGTTGTCTTGGGAGCTGAAGGGGCAAATGGGCTTGAGTTTGACGCCACAATCGTGGTGGATCCGATTGAAATTGCTCGCCGTGGATCAGGGGAATCAAAAGCCATCACTTCTCGTGGGCTCAGAACTTTGTATGTCGCCATGACCCGTCCAACAAGACGTTTGGCCATTGTCGCGACTAATGAATTACCTCCAACAATTACTTGATTTCTGGCAAATATGGCACGGGGAGTAATTTTTCTAGTAGAACTGTAGGCGTGAGTCAGGCACTTTCCCCCGAAAGCCTGGCGAAGCCGGAGAAGATTGTTCACGATCGTCCCCCGATGCTTGCCATTGGAGTGATGATTTGGCTCGGTAGCGAGCTGATGTTCTTCTCAGGACTCTTCGCCGCGTTATTTACTATCAAAGCCCACCTAGCTGTGTGGCCTCCCATGGGCACGAAGCTCGACACATTGCAAGCAGGGATCTTCACGATCATCTTGGTTGCATCTTCTGCAACGATGCAGTGGGCGGTGTGGCTAATTGAACACCGTCGTCGTAGTGAAGCTCGTTTATGGACCATCATCACCATTGTTATGGGTGCAGTGTTCGTTGGTAACCAGTGCTACGAATGGTTAAACCTCGAAACACGTTGGTACTCAAACTCTTACGGTTCAATTTTCTACATCACCACTGGTCTGCACGGACTTCACGTGTTCCTCGGACTTATTGCCATGGCAGTGCTTTTGTTCCGTATGCGCGGAACCGAAGGTGACCCGGGTGAGCTTTCAACATTCCAAGGCGTTAGTTACTACTGGCACTTTGTTGACGTCGTATGGATTGGGCTCTACTCAGCGCTCTTCCTTTTAAAGTAGAACATGATGATTCGTTCCTTACTTAAGCGTTCAATTCTTCTAAGCATTCTGGGAGTAGCGAGTGCCGGGCCACTTGTTTTGTTTGCACAGAGTGCAGACGCTGTAAAGCAGCCGTACCAAACAAATCGAATCGACTCGGGCACGCCTAACTCCACCACTGTTGTCAAAGACAGCAATGGTCAAATTGTTTCGTATGGCAACTCTTCAATCATGTACAACGCGCCTTCGCCATCGCTCATAAACCTTGGTAAAGCTCTCTACATGCAGAACTGTGCTTCTTGCCATGGTGTTGAAGCAAATGGTGTTGGTGAAGTTGGTTCGTACCCTGCACTCGTTGGACTTGGGCCAGCAACAGTTGACTTCTGGATTTCGTCTGGTCGCATGCCAGCAGCGAATCCGCGTCAAGTACAAGCAATGCGTCACAAGCCTCGTCTGACCGATCGTCAATCGAAAGCAATTGCGGCATGGGTGAACTCACTTGCACCGAGTTATCCGTACATCCCATCACCAAATCTTGCAGGCGCAAGTGTTTCTAATGGTGCTCAGCTGTATGCACTTAACTGTGCTGCCTGTCACACCATTGAAGGTATGGGTGACGCGCTCGCGTCTGGAACGTACGCTCCTTCACTTCACGCGGTTCCAGCAGTACAAGTAGTAGAAGCAATTCGTACTGGTCCAGGCAACATGCCTCGCTTCACTGGAAACCTCAGTGCCAAGCAGGTAAGTGACATTGTTAAGTTTGTAACAACAGAAATTCAGCACCCAACCAACGTTGGTGGACTCGGACTCGGTGGACTAGGTCCAGTAGCCGAAGGATTTATTGGACTAGCCCTTGGTGTTGGTGGACTTGCACTATTCGGATTCTGGGTAGGAGAGCGAGACGAGTGAGCAATAACCACGAAAACCACACGCCAGTATCACTAAGGGGACTCTCGGCCGATGACCCGCACTTACAGCCAGCTGCGCGTAATCCCAAGCGAGTTGAAAAAGTAATTTCAATTTCTTTCGTATTCGCAATTATCTTTGGCTTTTTATTCATCGTTGCTTACGTTCAGAACTGGAAGCCATTCATTCTTGGTGGCTTCCTAGCTGGAAGTTTGCTGCTGTTAGGTATTGGACTTGTTGCGTGGGGTAAGTACCTCATGCCACGTGGACCCTTCGTAGAAGATCGCCATGAATTTCGAAGCACTGATGAAGATCGAGCCGCATTTGCAGCAGCGATTATCCAGCGTGGTGGTGGCGTTGTTAAGCGTCGCAAATTAATTACTGGACTCTTTGCCGGTGGCATGGGCGTGTTTTCAATTGGTGCACTCTTCCCATTGCTGCGAAGCCTTGGACCGCTACCTGAGAAAACACTTTTTCACACCGACTGGCGCAAAGACACCTTCGCAGTGGACATCACTGGACGTCGAATCCTTATTGATGATCTCGCAATTGGTTCAATCATTACCGTCTACCCAGAAGGTGAACAAGATTCAGAAAACGGACAGGCTGTCGACCAGACAGTATTGATTCGTGTTTCTAACCGAAACTTCACAACAATGAAGGGTCGCGAGTCATGGGCCCCACAAGGCCTCATTGCTTATTCAAAGCTCTGCACTCACCTCGGTTGCCCAGTGGGTCTCTACGAACAGCAGATGCAGCTACTCGTGTGCCCATGTCACCAATCAATGTTTGACGTAAACAATGGTGCAGTTCCAAACTTCGGTCCAGCACCGCGCCCACTTCCACAGTTGCCTATCTACATTGACTCTGATGGCTACGTTCGCGCACAAGCTGATTACAACGAGCCAGTTGGCCCTGGATTCTGGGAGCGTTCATGAGTGAAACACTGAACACAAAGCGAGCCAAGAAGTTGGCTAAGGGTCCATTCGGTGGAGTTGGGCATGCGCTGAATGAGATTGATGATCGCCTTGGTGCCGCTAAGGGTGGTCGTACATTCCTTGACAAAATTTTCCCAGATCACTGGTCATTCATGCTGGGTGAAATTGCACTGTACTCATTTGTGATTCTTCTGGTAACAGGAATTTTCCTTGCTCTGTATTACATCCCAAGTACAGCAATCGTTACCTATCACGGAACATACATGCCGCTCTACGGACAGAAGATGACCGAAGCGTATGCATCTTCAATTGACCTTTCCTTCGCAGTTCGCGGCGGACTCTTGATGCGCCAAATGCACCACTGGGCTTGTGACATTTTTGTTGGTGCTCTCGTTGTTCACATGGCCCGTGTCTTCTTTACTGGTGCATTCCGTAAGCCACGTGAACTCAACTGGACAATTGGAACAACACTTATGACCCTCGCGATTGTGAACGGGTTCCTTGGTTACTCACTTCCAGATGACCTCGTGTCGGGTACTGGTATCCGAATTGCTTACTCAATCTTGTTGTCACTTCCTGTTGTTGGTAGCTACCTGGCCTTTTGGATCTTCGGTGGCAACTTCCCAGGCACAATGGTGATTCCTCGCTTCTTCGTTCTGCACGAATTTATTGTTCCGCTTCTAATCTTGGGACTCGTTGGTGCTCACTTGGCACTCCTTGTTCGCCAGAAGCACACACAGTTTCCTGGACCTGGAAAAACTGAAGACAACGTCGTTGGAACTCCAATGTTCCCAGTCTTCATGGCTAAGACAACTGGTTTCTTGCTTATTGTTGGCGGCGTAACTGCAGCACTCGGTGCGTTCGCTCAGATCAACCCAATTTGGCAGTTTGGTCAGTACCACGCATCAAATATTTCGTACGCCGTACAGCCGGACTGGTACATGGGATTCCTTGACGGCGCACTTCGTATTTGGCCGTCGTGGACTTTCCATAGCTTCGGGCATACCATTGCGTTCGAGACGCTCATACCGGCACTTATTTTGCCGGGTCTGGTGTTCAACTTGGCGTACGCATGGCCAGCGCTAGAGAGAAAGTTCACTGGCGACAATGCAATTCACCACCTACTAGACCGTCCTAGCGACCGAGCAGTTCGTACTTCAGTCGGTGTTACAACGCTTTCGTTCCTGATGATTTTGTTCATCGCAAGTTCGACTGACGTAATTGCGAACTTCTTCCAAATCTCTCTTAACTCCGTGCTGTGGGCAATGAGAATTCTCACCATTCTCGTTCCACTCATTGCCTATCCGTTGACGTACAAGATTTGCAAGGAAATGCAGGGCTTCAAGGGCGCGGGAAAGCGCAAGACAACAAACTCTGTTACTCGTACCTCAGACGGAGAATATGTTGCTACGTCAACACCACAGTACGTTGACGATGTTCCAAGCCACTTGGCTCCAATTCCTGTGCCTAGATTCATCAGCGAAGTGGAAGCTCCACATAGTGATGGCGATGGCAACGGAACGCGCGTTGTTGACCGTTAGGTCTAACGCGCCAAAAAGCGCATAAATCTAAATTCCACTTGACTACCAAGGTGTTGGTTAATGGTTGATTTCCGATACTTCTAAGGGAAAACTGCCGGTTGGACGACGTTTATTCACTCCACGTAAGGTAATTAAATGAGTATTCCAAACACCCCCACAGATCTCCCAACCACCCTTGGTGCCCTTCGAAAGTCTGGCTACGAACCCAAGTCAGTTCGAGAAGAACTTCGTGTCAACTTAGAGAAGCGTCTTAGTGAAGGTCGCCCACTCACTTCAGCGGTGCTCGGCTACGAAGACACTGTTCTTCCTCAATTAGAGACAGCACTACTTGCTGGACATGACATCATCTTGCTTGGTGAACGTGGTCAGGCCAAGACTCGAATGATTCGTTCACTTGTTGAACTACTCGATGAGTGGCTTCCAATTGTTGAGGGATCAGAAGTTCGTGACGATCCATTCGCACCAATTTCTGCGTACGCAATTGAACTTGTTGGCGAGAAGGGTGACGACACTCCGATCTCATGGGTGCACCGCACACGTCGTTTTGCAGAGAAGCTTGCGTCACCAGATACTTCAATGGCGGACCTCATTGGTGAAGTTGACCCAATCAAGGTTGCTGGAGGATTATTCCTCGATGATCCACGAGCACTTTCGTATGGACTTGTTCCGAAATCGAACCGTGGCATCTTTGCGATGAACGAACTCCCTGACCTTTCAGAGCGCATTCAGGTTGGTTTACTGAACGTCCTTGAAGAGCGCGACGTTCAGATTCGTGGCCACCTTGTACGACTTGACCTCGACGTTCTCGTGGTTGCTACTGCGAACCCTGAGGACTACACCAACCGTGGACGCCTCATCACTCCTTTGAAGGACCGTTTTGGTTCACAGATTCGTACGCACTACCCATACGAAATCTCTACTGAAATTGAGATCATCAAGATGGAAGCGAAGCTTCCAACATCACCAAAGCCAATTGTGGTGCCGTGGTTTATTGATGACATTGTTGCTCGCGTAAGTCATGTTGCTCGCAAAAGCCACGTCATTAGCCAACGCTCTGGAGTTTCAGTTCGTCTTTCAATTGCAAACTATGAAACTGTGGTTGCAAATGCGCTGAGGAGAACACTTCGCACAAACGATGACACTGTGGTCCCACGCGTGAGTGACTTAAGTGCAATGGTTCAGTCAACACAAGGCAAGATTGAATTCGACACCATGGATGATGGCGATTCAGATCAAGTTATTGCAGCCCTCGTGTCACTGGCAATGCGCCAGTGCTTTGCTGAGACCGTGCTCCTAGAAGAGGCACCACTCATTGTGGAGTCCTTTAACGATGAAGTAATTGTTCACACCGGTGATGACCTTCCAGATCAGGACTACCTGAACGTACTGGCTGCAATGCCAGCGCTTGCTGGACCAGTTGCACGCGTGGCTGGACCAAATGCCAGCAGCGGAGAGATTGCTGCTGCAACTGAGTTCATTCTGGAAGGGCTGTATCTCACGAAGCGCTTAGCTAAGGATGCATCAGGAGCGCGCGCGCTCTACCGCTCAAGGAATCGTTAATGGCAGTTCGTTACGGTTTTCGTCGCTTTGGTGATGACGATGACTTTGACGACCTCGACGCCGATGAACTACTTCGTCTCCTCGCCGATGACTTCATGGAAAGCGGCGACCTGGAAGAGGCAATGGAGCGACTACTTCGCAGTGGGTTTGAGACCCAAGATGGTGAAAAGGTTGAAGGGCTTCGCGAACTTCTCGAACGTACGCGCCAAAAGCGTCGTGAACTCGAGCAACAAGCAGATCCTGATGGTGAAATGCAGCGTTACCGTGACTGGCTCGAAGAAATCGAGTCCATTGAAGGCAATGAACTCGATGAGCTTCTAAGCGAAGCTGAAGAATCTGACGACGAACGTCGCAAAGAAGTAACCAGAGACCTCGTCGAGCAGAAGAAGATGCAGCAAGACCTCATGAGTGACAAACTTTCTGAGCGACTTGGCAACTATCAGAATTATGACTTTGTTTCGAGCGAAGCTCGTGAGCAGTTCGTGCAATTAATGAACGAACTCAAAGAAGACGTGCTCAATACATATTTCGAGCAGAGCAAAGAAATGATGGGGAACCTCGATCCAGAACAACTCGCACGTACGAGAGAGATGATGGACGCACTCTCAAAGATGATCGAACAAGACCGTGCTGGCGAGCCGCTCGATCCAAGCTTTGAATCTTTCATGGAGAAGTTTGGCGACTTCTTTCCGGGCGCTGAAAATCTCGAAGATGTTGTTCGCGCAATGGCCGAACGTGCCGCTGCAGCAGAAGCAATGTTTAATTCTCTCTCAGGCGAACAGCAGGCAGAACTTCGAAACCTGTTTGCCCAAATGATGCAAGACATGGACCTCAACTTCTCGATGAACCGTCTCGTTTCAAACTTGCGTCAAGCAACACCCGATATTGACTGGAATCGTGCACACCGCATGCGCGGAGAGAATGGCTCTTCATTTGCAGATGTCGCATCAGTCGCTGAGCAGCTTGGCGAGCTCCGCGGTTTAGAAGATTTCCTGAGTCAGTCGAACCCGGCACAGGGCCTGCCAGAAGTCGATGTGGAGTCAGTCCGTCGAAACCTTGGTGACGACGCTGCTCGCCACGTTCAACGCCTGCAAAAGGCGCTGAAGGGCCTTAAAGACAAAGGATTTATTGACCGCAACGGGAAGAAAATGGAGCTCACCGCAAAAGGTGTTCGCCAGATTGGTCAGCAAGCCCTCAAAGACCTTTTCGCCCAGCTAAAAGATTCTCCAACGCTCGGTGCTCACCGTGAGGCGACAGTCTCTCGTGGTGGCGACCGCGAGGAAACATCTAAGCCCTGGGAGCCAGGCGAGCCGTTATCGCTCAACCTGCCAAAGACGTTGCGTAATGCGATCTTCCGTCAAGGACCCGGCACCCCGGTGAAGCTGCACCATGACGACTTCGAAGTTGAAGAGTTTGAATCAACTAAAAAAGCAGCCACAGTCTTTGCAATCGACCTTTCACTTTCCATGGCTATGCGAGGAAACCTTGTTCCCGCCAAGAAAATGGTTCTTGCTCTAACGCAACTCATTCGCTCTAAGTATCCACGTGACTTCTGTGCAGTTGTTGGATTCGGTGAAATGGCCCACGAGCTCAAAATTGAAGATATTCCTTCGCTAACGATTGACTACGCCTACGGAACCAACCTTCAGCACGCCTTGGCCTTAAGTCGACACTTGATGCGAAACGAGAAGGGTGAGCGCCAAATTGTTGTTGTCACCGACGGTGAGCCAACTGCTCACTTGATGGAAAACGGCGAGCCTTTCTTTTCTTGGCCACCGGTTCACGAAACCTTGCAAAAGACCATGGCTGAGGTGCTGCGCTGCACGAAAGCTGGGATTGTTATAAATACCTTTGCGCTTGATATTGAGCGCAGTCAGTTCCCATTTGTTGAGCAGATCTCCAAGGTCAATGGGGGACGCACTTTCTATACGTCCGTTGATGAACTTGGTTCCTACGCCCTCGATGACTTCGTTCGTAGCCGCCGAGCCGGCTAAGGAAATATCTATTTATCAGGGATTATATAATTCTGATTTGCATTCCAGCGAAAACCCAGTAACAATGACATCGTTGTAATTACAACGGTGGCGTACGTCACTAATGCGGAGGACAAATTCATGGAAATTGTAGAGATCATGAGCGGTATGGAAGATCGTGGTTGGCAGTCTCGTGCGAACTGCATGGGCGTTGACCCAGACCTATTTTTCCCAGAGCGCGGAGCCTCTACACGTGAAGCCAAAGAAGTTTGCCGTGGTTGTGTTGTAAAAGACGACTGCCTTGAATACGCCCTCGATAATGGTGAGAAGTTCGGCATCTGGGGTGGAATGTCAGAGCGTGAACGCCGACGCCTACGTCGTGCTCGCGCAATTGAGCGTCGTGCTCAAGCTGGTTGATTAACTACAACGAGCTTCAATCGTTTTTTCAACGCTTAATCCAAGCTCAGTAATTCTGCTTGGACTTTCGTTCGAAAGAACATACTCAGGACAAAGTCCAACAAGTTCGCAGTGATCAATAATTTCTGAATTCGCTAAAAGCGACTGCACTTTGTCATACACATCAGATGGCTTGGTGATGCGAGGGGCAATCAAGTTGCAGCTCACCTGGACGTAGTCTCCAATTGCAAAGGCCAGCGAGCGAACATGCTCAGTGCGCACTTCTGAAGTAAGTATGCGTGCACGCTCAATTGTGCAGTCACGCAGCCAAATATTCCACGCAACGAGCACTGGTCGTTCTCCCATTGCAACTGCGCCAAATAAGGGGTGTGGCTCCATTGGGCCAAAGTCTGGATGTAGCGATGTGAATGCAGTTCTTCGAACCTCTGGAAGTGAGCGAGAGCTCCCGTAGAGGAACACTGGAACAGCAAATGTTTCACTCAACCATGCAGCAGTTTCATTTCGCATTTGTACGGCTTCGCTGGCTTTGTTTTCATCAAGTGCAACAAACGGCACAACATCAACTACACCGAATCGAGGATGAACACCCTCATGACCGCCAAGCGACAAGTGTTGATAGCAACTGGTAATGTAATTTCTTACATCAACGAGGAGCTGTTGGTCTTCATTAATAAATGTAAAGACTGAGCGATTATGAACTGCGTCGCTGTGGACATCTCGAAGCGACGGGCCGGAGTTTTCTATTAGTGCAGCGAGTACCGAGGCGTTGGCCCCTTCAGAGATGTTTATAACGCACTCGAACACAGTGTGTTCAGGTTACCTAGGCGCTCAGACTGCGCTGCGCCCTTCCAAGCTTTCGTCGTTCACGTTCGCTCTTGCCACCCCAAATTCCATGGTCAGCGTTCATTTCAATGGCGTATTCCAAGCATTCATCAATGACTACACACTGATTACAAATTCGTTGACACGCAATTACCCCTCTGCCTTCTTGGGGGAAGAAGAATTCACTTGGATAATCTCGACATTTTCCAAGACGCATCCAATCAGTATTTAGTGATAATTGTCTACGTGTCATGACTACAAAGTACGTCTAATAAAGGCTATGAGAACCCGTTACACCGTTACCTACGTCACTTCCTTTCCCTTTATTACTGTTAATTCGAGCTCTTTAGGAGATCTGGCGTTATGTCAGTAGAATGGTTATCCAGCAGTTCACTAAAAGGAGCATCGTGAGTCAGATTCCTGCCGCCGAGACAGTAGAAGTCGTAGACCCCGTTGGCCACGTCCAGGTGATCTACCTAGGACCAATTGCCCCTCACTGGGAGTGCCGCATGGTCTTTGGTGACGAAGAGCAGATTCAAGCTTTCGTGGACCGTATCGATGCACGCCTTCGCTTTCTTCCTCCACACGACCCACAGTTCCGTCGTAACCGCGAGCGCGTAAACCGCGACGCTGAGCGTGAGAACTTGCTGGTTGAGTGGAACCTCGGGTACGAAGAAGAGGCTTAAGCCAGCGGCGAGTTTGTAACTCGCTCGTACCAAGCAAACGGATTATCTAATTCGTTTGCGCTCGGTAGCCCATCAACGCGAAGAAGCGCGTCAAATACTTGTAGCGAATAGTCGCGCTGAATTGTTGCAACAAATTCTGATGCTTTTTCGTGATGTGGTCCTTGCGTAGAAATTCCAAAGAGAGCTGCAGCTGCATCTTCGCCTCTTGCGTCACTTCGACGGTGTCTCTTGTACGCCTCTGTGAGCGCAGCGTGTGGCCCCATAACTGCTTCAGTGATTTCTTCTGCGGCTGCAGTAAAGAACGCGCTCAGCACACTGGCTGCAGCATTGATTGCTCGGTTGGCATCAGTTTCTGCGGGCATCTCAATACCATCAAGAAGTGCCTCAGGGTTACCCATTAGCGACGACATATCTTCTGGATTAATCATTGCTGTGAGCTTGCTCATGATGTCACCTTGTGCCTGCATTGATTCTTTTACGGTGTCAATAAGCAGTGCCCGCAGCGCGTCACTAACACCAGGCTGGGAAAGCACGAGGGAGGCAACGAATTCTTGTGCCAATGCAAAGCAGTAGACCTGATCGCGATCAAGGCTCCAGTCTTCTGCGAACTGCTTCAAGTTGTTGACAACAAGAAGTCGGTCATTGTTGGTGCGAGGAAGTGGCAGCACAGCAAGTGACCATGCACGCTCAGAGAAGTGACCGGCCACGCTCCCTATTTGAAATCCTGCAAAAAGCGGCCCAAGTGTTTGCGTCATCTGAGCCATCATTGGGTTCGCTTCCACGAGCTCAGCGCTTAGCGGTGGTGGGGTGGTGACAATTGGTTCAAGGTGTGAGCGCCACTGTGAAAGAGCGGCCTGTGTTAGCGCTGTTCGATTGACGGCGGTAATTACTGGTTCGCTTAGAACACCAAAGAGTGCATCAACACGAAGTCCTATTAGTGGACTCAATTCTTCGAGTCGCTGACGTTCAGCAGGAAGTGGATTCGGGTCACCATCTTCGCCACGTGCAATATTTAGTGCCAGCTGCGTGGCTGTATCGAACCATGCGTCTGGGCCCTGCTTGCCGAGCATCGAGAAGATGTCGCCGAACATTCCACCAAAGCCTTCAAGGGGATTATCACTCACCTCTCTAATTTAGGGCCAAGCGTGTCTAATGCGCCCTAGCATTGTGGCCTATGGCATTAGACGTCGCAATCGATATAGGAACGTCGTTTACACGTTTGGCGACTGCTGAGCGTGGAATTTTGTTCAACGAACCAACAATCGTTGCGATTGACACAAATTCTGGCGATGTCATTGAAGTTGGCTACGGGGCTAAAGACGCAGTTGCTCGCACATCTCGTCACGTTGTTGCATTTCGCCCCCTCGCCCAAGGGGCCACCATTGACTTTGACGTAACTGCTCGACTTATCGCTGGGCTCTTTCAGCGCACAGGACTTTCGAAATTCAGTCGTGCACGCGTTGTCATGAGTGTGCCTACGCTCGCAACTCCTATTGAGCGACGTGCTCTTCGACAAGCTGCCATTCAGGCGGGAGCTCGTGAAGTGAGCATGGTTGAAGCTCCGATTGCTGCTGCGATTGGGCTTGGACTTCCGGTGCAAGACCCAGTTGGTTCAGCGGTTGTTGTACTCGGTGGCGGTGCTTCAGAGGCGTCGATTATTTCGCTCGGCGGAATAGTCAGTTCAAGTTCGAGACGTCTCGGTGGATTCGACTTAGATCTCGCAATTGCAACGGCTCTTCGCCAGCACTACTCCGTTGTTGCTTCACCAGAAACCGTGGAGGCGCTGAAGTGCAATCTAGGTTCTGCGCTCGGATACAGCGAAGGGATGAATCAAAGAATTCTTGCCCGAACTGTTGAGCTCGGAAAACTCACTGAACTTGATATTGATGCGAATGTAATCAATGACGCAATTGTTGAAGTACTTAGCGCAACAGTTCGAATGATCCAAGACTGCCTTGGAGATGCGCCACCTGATCTTTCTCAAGACGTCAGTTCAAATGGTTTGACGCTTGTTGGTGGTCACGCTCTCTTGAGTGATTTTGCTGAACTAATTGCCAATGCCACCGGTGTTGAAGTGGAGATTGCATCTCATGCTGATTTGCGAATTATTGAGGGACTCCAACTCTGCCTTGAAGAAATGTCCTCGCTGCACTCATTGTTTCGAAGCGCAGAGCGTTAATCGTTTTCTTCTCTACCGAGCTGGCTGACCGCAGCTCTGACTTGCCAGTCACGGTCCTCACTTGCTTTTTCAAGTGCTTCGTCAATGTCAGGGCCTTCAAAATTCGATAACGCCACAATTGCTCGACGCCGCACAGGTGGCTTGTCGTTAAGTGCATCCAAGATGACACTTCTTGCACGATCGTCACCAATTGCTCCAAGCGCCGCCACGGCTGACTCTCTACACCTCGCGTCATCGTGCGAACTTGCAATCGAGCAAAGTGGTTCAACACCATCTACGTAGAGGTGTTCTCCAAGTGCGAACACGGCACCGTCAACTACAAGAGCGTCGGCGTCTTCTAGGAGCTTGATAATTAATTTGTACAGACCTTCATCCTTTACTTCTTGATGAGCAAAAAGATTGAGTGCTTCGCGCCGCACATCAACGTCAGCGTCGTTAAAGGCGTCATCCCAGTTCTTAACTGTTAGAACTTCTTGTCTCGCGCCAGCACGCAGTGCCAGCACCCGATGACGAGCGTTGCCCGCTTCTAAGCCTGAAGTAATGGTGTGAAGATAATTATCTCCTTGACCGAATCCAGCTCGAAGTAATGATTCTTCTAGAGAGTCCGGTAGCGTGGGTTTATTACTTTGCACGAACCCATTCCACCATCTTCTAAGCGTCGGCGACGACACATTGGCCCAATGGTCACGGCTGTCGTGGTTATTGCCTCAATTGCCATCTTGCAGCACATAAATACATCGCAATACGCAATCACCCCCGGACAAGCAACTCCAATTGGCCCGCTCGTAAAAATTAAGGGTTTACCTACTAATCCTCACCCAGGAAAAATAGAACTTGTTGATGTTTATCTTCAACAACTTTCTGTCTGGCAGTGGATTGGAGCACAGTTTCAGACTCATATTGAGTTCTTGCCCGCCAGCGCACTCGTAACCCCAGGACAACCAACGAGTGAACTTGCTCCTCAGGGATTCCTGCAGATGAGTGATTCAAAGGACGCCGCACAAGCTGCTGCATTTACTTCACTAGGTTTCAAAGTTCCCTCCACGCCAACAGGTGCACTCATCACAGGCATTAACGCGCCGTCTCCAGCATGGTCCGCGAAGCTAAACGTTGCGGACCGAATTGTTGGTGTTGGAACCGCAAAAATAACTTCGTCGTGTGCACTTATCGCTGCCATGCATTCGTACTCACCTGGGCAGAGAGTTGCCCTTTCAATTGAAAAATCATCAATTTCAGATCAGGGCAAAATAACGTGGGCAAGCGCAAAGTCATTTACTATGACGACAAAAAAATCGCCAAAGTATGTTGGTGCGTCAGGTTGTGCTGGTGTCAGCGGACCAAATAAGGGCTGGTTAGGTATTTCAGTTGAGGATGCGGTCTCGTACAAGTTCCCCGCGCAAGTGACAATTAACACCAGCTACATAGGTGGACCATCAGCTGGACTCTCAATGGCGCTCACGTTGATTGACAAATTGAGTAGTGGATCAATTACTAACCACCAACTCATTGCAGCGACTGGCACCATTGCCCCTAATGGAGATGTTGGCGAGGTTGGTGGGGTAGCGCAAAAGTCAGTTGCCGTCCATAATTCAGGAGCTCGCATATTTATTGTCCCGCAGAGCGAAGTCGCTACTGCTCGAAAAGTAAACATGCCAGGGATGCGCATCATTGGCGTCTCAACCCTCGATCAAGCACTCGCGGCACTTCATAAATTAGGTGGTGCTTTGCCAATTCCCCTGACTAAAGCCAAGTAAGACCAACTTTTCAGGGTAAAAAGCCGTAGTCTTGTAGGGATATGGACGAACGCCGAAAGCTCTCAACAACACGTCAATCGTCGGCTGAAATCGTAAGGACTAATTTCTCGTCCCTTCGAAAGGGTGGACTTGACCCCAACGAGGTTCGACTTCACCTTGAATCGGTCGCTCGAGAGATGTCACTGCTTGAAAATCGAATTCAAGAAATTCAAAGCCAACTTTCTGAAGCACAGCGACGAGCTGCTAATCCAACATTTGATGAGGCAACACTTGCGAGCGCACTCGGAACGCAGAGCGCAGCAATTCTTCGCGCCGCTCATGAAGAAGCCGCTCGAGTTACAAATGAAGCTCAAGAACGAAGCGCTCAGATCTTTGCTGACAGTCAACAGCGAAGCGCACAGCATTTAATTGAAGCTCAAGAACGTGCCTCTTCACTTATTACTGAAGCTGAAGCTAACGCAACTCAAATTGATAGTGATGCACGTTCTGCAGCAGAACGTCTCATTGACTCGGGCAAGCTAAACAGTGATGCGCTGGTTGAGCGCGCACGTGAGCAAGGTAGAGCAATGCTCGAGCAAGCCACTGAAGCTCGCAAAACAGTTCTTAATGATCTTGCGGTTAAGCGCAAGGCGCTACACATGCAGATTGATCAGCTCCGCGCAGCTCGTGACACGCTCACTTCATTCGTTACTGCAGTCGGTGGTCAAATTGAAGGCGTTCTTGCGAGCCTTAATACTTCGGATGAAGCGGCACGCAACGCTGCACTAGAGGCACTTCGACTTCGCGCCCCGTCACCTGAGCCAACTGAAGAAGAACTACTTTCAGGAACGCCACTCCGTCTTGTCCCTGACGCCACAATGGCCCCAGCGCCTGACACTTCAATTGCGCCAAAGCAACGTGCTCGTAAAGCAACAAAGGCACCCGCAAACAATGATGGTTCACTACTTGAAGATGATCCATCTGGAACAGATGTTGTAAATGAAATTTTTGCTCGTCTACGTAAAGCCACCCTTGAAGAGCGCGGCGCCAGTGCTCCAGCCCCAAAGAAGGCCACAACAGCAAAGCCAATTACTGCAACTGGTGAACTTTTCCAGCGCCGTGATGCTTCACTCGATGGATCACTTGAAGAGTTAACTAGAAAAGTTAAGCGTGCCTTGCAAGACGACCAGAACATTATGTTGGACCGACTCCGCGGTGTTCAGGGAATGATCACTACTGAACTTGAAGATGAGCACGACCAGCGCGCGAGGTATGCGGATGCTTGTGTCGATGCGCTTGCAGATGCTGCAGCTGCTGGTATTGCATTCGCCAAATCAGAATCTGGAACAACGGGCGGGTCAATTGATAAAGCAGCCATTAAAGAGTTCTCAGCTGACCTCGCTGTAACTATTGTGCTCGCACTTCGTAAGCGAATCATTTCAGATGCTGCTGGTGATGGTGCTGAGCGTGCAAACGCTGCTTACAAGGAGTGGCGTGGAGCGCGAGTAGAGCGACTTTGTAATGACGCAGCTCGACGTGCTTTCCACCTCGGAGTCGTAAGTGCGTCGCAAGGTAGAAATGTTCGTTTCTACGTATCGCCGCATGATTCTCCATGTGATGCATGCGTGCTTGATTCACAGGCTGGCGAAGTCCCAGCAGGTAAGAATTTCCCATCAGGAAGCAAGCATCCGCCGCTTCATGCTGGCTGTTCGTGTGCTGTGATTCCAGTCTGAGTTTCGCTCTAGGCTGGTTACGTGCGTAGCCCAACAGATTTTCCATCAGGACCCCGTCGGATTTCCCTCGTTTCTCGTCGATTCTGGACTGGACTTGTTGTAGCGCTGGTCCTCGTTGGATTTACATCACTGCGAAGTTTCTCAGTGTTCTGGACCGATCAAATGTGGTTTTCACAAGGTGGATTTGGGTCAGTATTCGGCAAACTCTTTTTTGTTAAAACAGGACTCTTTTTTGTCTTTGCCACTGTCTTTTTCGTACTCATGTGGGGCAACTTACTTCTCACCAATAAGTTCGGTGCTCGAGTTTTATCTTTTGACCCTGAAGATGAAATTATTCGTAGGTTTCAAAACGTTGTAAAGCCGTACGCTCGTCGTATTTATGCAGTCATTGCCATTTTCATGGCGCTGGTTGCGGGGTTTAATGCAACAAGTCAGTGGAACTCATATTTATTGTTTTCGCACGCAAAGTCATTTGGAAAAACTGATCCACTATTCCATAAGGACATCAGCTTCTATGTAATGACGTTGCCATTTTTGCGATTTGTCGTTACGTGGCTCATTGTTGCACTGATAGTTGTTCTTCTTGTTACAACCGTTTTCCATTATCTCAATGGTGGAATTCGCGCTACTCGCGTAACCCCACGAGTATCGCCACAGGTGAAAGCTCACCTCTCAGTCATTGGTGCTGGCATTGCGCTGTTGAAAGCTGCTGGGTACCTCATTGCCAAATATGAACTAGTGAATTCGAAAAATGGATTCGCACAAGGCGCTGGCTACACAGACGTCCACGCTCGTATGCCATCACTGACGATTCTGTTTATCTTGTCATTGACCTGTGCAGTCATCCTTCTTGCGAATGTTCGATCACGTGGATGGTCGCTTCCTGCAGTTGCGGTGAGTCTTTGGATTTTTGTTTCGCTGGTGATTGGTGTGTTGTATCCGACCATTCTTCAGGCCTTGAAGGTGAGCCCGGCTCAGCAAACTCTGGAAGCTCCTTACATTGCTCGCAACATTGCGTCAACGAGGACAGCATTTGGTCTCGATAATGTTCAGTTCCATAACTTTGCAGGATCGCCAACAGTTTCTGCAGCTGAAATAAAGAATTCTTCAGCCACGTTGAGCAATATTCGACTTTGGGACCCAGCTCCAGATATTGCCCTCACAACAGTTTCTCGTCTTCAATCAATTCGTTCGTATTACAACTTCACAACATTGTCTGTTGACCGCTACATGATTAATGGAAAAACAACACCAGTACTTATTGGCGCTCGACAGCTAAACCAGGCAGCACTTCCTTCACCAAGCTGGGTAAATACTCACCTTCAGTACACCCATGGAGTTGGTGGAGCAGTAATCGCTGCGAATGCACAGAATTCTGACACCGGAAACCCTATTTTTAACCTTACGAACGTTCCACCAGTTTCTTCAAACGGAATACCTACTTTAAAAAATCCGGGAACGTATTTCGGAATAAATGACCCGGGCTGGGTTGTCACAAACACTAAGCAAGCAGAACTTGATTACCAGGTAACTTCTGGGGCGAATGCGGGCCAGCCAGTTGAAACGCATTACGCAGCAAAGGGTGGGGTTGCCGTTGGGGGCATTTTTAGTCGATTCGCATTTGCACTTCGATTGGGCGACTTCAACTTCCTTATTTCGAATCAAATAACTTCAAAGAGCCGAATTCTTTTCAACAGAGATGTAATGCAGATGGCAAAAAAAGCCGCGCCATTCTTAACATTTGACTCACAGCCGTACGCAGTAATTGCCAATGGTTCGATTAATTACGTTCTTGATGGTTACACAACAACAGATCAATATCCGTATAGTCAAAATGCAAATAATTTGAACGTAGACCAGGGTGGACTTCCGGGCAGCTTCAACTACGCTCGCAACTCTGTCAAAGTTGTTATTGATTCGTACACAGGAAAAATGACGTACTACGTAATGGATTCAAAGGATCCAATTTTGAAGTCGTACAGTGCTGCATTCCCAGGAATGTTTAAGCCATTGAGTCAATTGCCACTGACAATTGGAGACCACCTTCGCTACCCATCAAACCTTTTCAGCGTGCAGGCAGCGACACTTGGTCACTATCACATCACAAATCCGAGTTCTTTTTACTCGGCATCTGACAAATGGAACATCTCTCCAACAACTGGTGCTGGATCACCTGGACAAACGTTGGCGCAGTCTGTAAAGACTGACTCGCAGGGAAATATTATTTCTACGGCACTTTCTCCAATGAATCCAATCTTCCAGGTTGGTTCATTGCCGTCAGGGAACAAGCAACAGTTGCTCGAAACCTTGGCCTTTGTCCCTTCTGGTAATTCATCAACCGTACAAGGGCTTACTGCATTCATGATTGCGACGAATGACCGTAACGATTACGGAAAACTCAACATTTATGTGACGCCTCGTGGGACTTCAGTGCTTGGTCCAGTTCAGGCTGATTCAGAAATCCAGCAGAACGCAATTGTTTCTTCTATAACTACGCCACTTGACCAACACGGCTCAACTGTGCTTCTTGGAAACACAATGATGGTTCCACTAAATAAGAGCATTCTCTACATACGTCCAATGTATGTAACAAGTTCATCTAACCCACTTCCTCAGCTGAAGTACATGATTGCGGTGTTTAACCAAAATGTTGCAATTTCACCAACGCTTGGTGGAGCGTTGTCCCAAGTTCTAGGCGGAACAGTTTCTGGGGGAACGACTTCTGGTGGTTCTACAACTACTGGTGGAACTGGTTCAACAAAGACTGGTGGAACGGCAGCTTCGTATTTGAAGCAAGCCGCCGCGTACTACTCGGCCGCACAAAAAGCACTGTCTGCTGGGAATTTGGGCGAATACCAAACAAATGTAAATGCAATGAATCAGCAGTTAACGCTGGCTCAGAATGCGCTTAACGGCAAATAAGCAATTTTCATTGCAGTCTTTTTCGCTTGTAATAGAAGCTCAACAAGACACAGAGCGATAAGTCCTGAGTGACTTTTCTTTTGTATGGCGTGTCCGGTACTGTGTAACTACCCCCATCAGAAGGTTTTGCCATGAGCGAGTCAACGATTATTTACACCCATACTGATGAAGCGCCTGCTTTAGCGACGTATTCCTTGTTGCCAATCGTTTCGGGATTTGCCCGTAAAGCCGGTGTGAGCGTCACGACTCGCGACATTTCTTTAGCTGGGCGCATCTTGGCAACATTTCCAGATTTCCTTCTCGAAGGTCAGCGAATTGCTGATGATTTGGCAGAACTAGGTGAGGAAGTAAATCGACCCGAAGCCAACATCATTAAATTACCCAACATCTCTGCTTCGGTCCCACAGCTCAAAGAAGCAATCGCAGAACTCCAAAGCCAAGGTTTTGCAGTCCCGAACTATCCAGATGAGCCAACTTCCGATCAAGAACGTGAAATTCTTGCTCGCTACAAAAAGGTTTCTGGATCGGCCGTGAACCCGGTTCTTCGACAGGGAAACTCTGACCGCCGCGCACCACTATCAGTGAAGAACTACGCAAAGAACCACCCGCATTCGATGGGAGCCTGGTCAGCAGAATCAAAGACGCGAGTTGCCACCATGTCGAAGGGTGATTTTTTCTCTAACGAAGAATCACTCACGATGAAGAGCGCAGACAGTTTGACGATTGAACTAATCGATGCTCAAGGAACTGCGACTACGTTGCGTGCTCCCTTAGTAGTTAAAGAAGGCGAAGTTATTGACGCCACCAAGATGGATGTGGCGGCACTTCGAACCTTCTTGACAGAACAGATCGCTAAGGCGCAGGATTTAGGAGTTCTCTTTTCTGTGCACCTGAAAGCCACCATGATGAAGGTCTCAGATCCCATCATGTTCGGGCACGTGGTCACATCATTCTTTCCAATAACTTTCGCGCAGTACGGTGAGCAATTGAGTAGCGCGGGGCTTCGCACCAACGACGGTCTCGCCGGTATCTTCGCCGGACTCGACGTATTAGCGAACGGGGCCGACATTCGTGCAAGTTTCACCCAGGAACTGGGTGGTGGGCCAGCGCTCGCAATGGTGGATTCCTCGAAGGGAATCACTAACCTGCACGCGCCTAACGATGTGATTGTGGATGCATCAATGCCAGCAATGATTCGCACATCGGGACACATGTGGAACGCTGCTGGTGATGAAGCCGACACCTTGGCGGTCATCCCTGACCAGAGCTACGCCACCATTTATCAAGTAGTGATAGAGGACTGTCAGCGTCACGGTGCTTTTGATCCGACGTCCATGGGTTCGGTCCCAAACGTCGGGCTAATGGCGCAGGCGGCCGAGGAATACGGTAGCCACGACAAGACTTTCGAGATCTCACACGCTGGAACAGTGCGCGTCACTAATTCATCTGGCGAAGTAGTTTTCGCCATAAAGGTGGAGCCGGGCGACATTTTTCGTATGTGTCAGACCAAAGATGTTCCAATTCGCGACTGGGTAAAACTTGCGGTGAGTCGTTCACGCTTGAGTGGTGACCCAGCAATTTTCTGGCTTGATGAGAACCGCTCGCACGATGCACAACTAATTAGCAAGGTTCGCAGCTATCTAACCGAGCACGACACCTCGGGACTCGACATTCAGATACTTTCTCCAGCAGTTGCAATGGCACAGACACTTGAGCGAGTGCGTCGTGGTCTCAACACCATTTCGGTGACTGGCAATGTACTTCGTGACTACCTCACCGATCTTTTCCCCATCATGGAGCTTGGTACTAGTGCCAAGATGTTGTCCATCGTGCCACTTATTGCTGGTGGAGGACTCTTCGAAACTGGAGCTGGTGGTTCAGCACCCAAGCACGTCGAACAATTTCTTAAGGAAAACTATTTGCGCTGGGATTCACTTGGTGAGTTCCTCGCGCTAGCTTCGAGTTTCGAACACCTTGCTCAACTCACCGGCAATGCCCGCGCTCAAGCCTTGGCCGACACGTTGGACCGTGCCACGGGTCGATTCTTGGACGAAGACAGGTCTCCGGGACGCAAACTCGGCACGATTGACAACCGTGGAAGTCACTACTACCTCGCGCAGTATTGGGCACAGGAACTTGCTCGTCACGAAGACGGCGCACTGGCTAGTTTGTTCCAACCAGTCGCTGATGCATTGACTTTGAATGAAGACAAAATCGTGGCAGAACTCTTGGCCGTGCAAGGTAATAGCACTGACATTGGTGGATACTTTCACCCAAACTCACAACTCGCTGACGTAGCGATGCGCCCGTCATCGACGCTGAACGCGATTATCAATTCGCTGTAGAAGCAGCCACTTCGACGGCGATTTGTGTCAATAAAACAATTGGACGCAACTCATCTAAGCGTTGTAGAATAGAAACTCACCTCGACGCGGGGTGGAGAAGCACGGTATCTCGTCGGGCTCATAACCCGAAGATCGCAGGTTCAAATCCTGCCCCCGCCACCAAGTAAAGAAGAACCCCCGAAAGGGGGTTCTTCTGCTTTTAGCTCCAAATGATGTTAAAAACTATCCATGGACCAGACACTTTCTCGCCCGGCTGTTGAGCGCGTTCGTAGTGCTCTCGCCAGTGGCGCAAGCAACGCCGAGATAAAGCTCCTGGAGGGTTCAGCACGCTCCTCCAAGGAAGCCGCTGACTCGCTTGGGATTGAAGTTGGACAAATTGCTGCATCAATTATTTTTCGACTCGCTGATGACTCACCAGTTCTAGTAATCACAAGTGGTCGTCACCGTGTTGATACCGAACTCATCACAAAGCACTTGGGCATTTCAGAGCTACTGAGAGCTGACGCTGACTACGTTAAGAAAGTTTCTGGTTACACCATTGGAGGTGTCAGCCCAGTTGGGTGGTTAACAACTCCACTCACACTCATTGATGTGGCGCTTGACGATTACGACATTGTTTGGGCCGCCGCAGGACACCCACATGCGGTGTATCCAACAACGTTTGAGGAATTGCGGCGCATGACTGGCGCAACGGCACTAGTCGTAGGGGAGTGACATATGAAAACAATTTTTGAAAGAGTCGTGGTTGCTATGTCCATGATCTGGAATATGTATCTCGTCGTTGGCGTTGTCCTCGGCGCTTCCTATGCATTACAGAGAACAGCTGGGGGACAGTTCACTTCATTTCCAACGGCTATTCGAATTTCGTATGTACTGACGTTGGCCATACTTCTGTGGCAAGCAGTTGTGTATGTGAAGTTCACTATGGGGAAGGTAATTTCCCCTACGTGGGCACTGCCGGCCCTCTTTTACGTAGAAGCAGCAAGTTTTGTTGTGAATCTACTTTCACGTAGTTCACTCGAGCGCTGGAACGCCATCCCTGCGGGAATTGTTGCGTATGTTTTCTTCCGTCAATGGAGATCAACGAAGGCGTAATTACTCTGGGAGCGTTATTCCCAAGCGCTTCAAATAGCCGAGTCCCATAATGGCTGCTTCGCAGCCAATTGCTTCGAGATCATCAACATCTTTTTCATCTCGAACCCCACCAGCAGCTACTACACGGATTCCTCCACGACAAACTTGTTCATACAGTGCGAGGTCTGGTCCCTGCATGGTGCCATCTCGTGAAATTGCCGTCACGTGAAGGCGAGTAACGCCCGCATCAACACACCTGGCGACTGCATCATCCACACTGACGCCAGTTGAGCTCAGCCAGCCACGAACACTTATTTCACCATCTCTAACATCGAGCGCTACAACAAGCTGTTCACCAAGTGCATCAGCAAACGCTTTCAGTGACTCAGGCTCAGCCCATGCGGCGGTGCCAACAATTACTCGAGATGCGCCTGTTTCAATAGCTGCCTTGGCGGCGTCTATTGAGCGAATACCACCAGATACTTGTAGAGGTATGCCTTGCGCTGCGTTTAGACAGCGAGTGACAATATCGAGCCGCAGGGCACCATCACGGGCGCCCTGGAGATCGACGACGTGAATAAGTTCCGGGCTAGTGGCGACGATTCTTCCCATGAATTCTTCAATGGGCTGGCGAAATAGGACACGGTCGTAGTCGCCTTGTTCAAGGCGCACGGCGTTATCGCCAAGGAGGTCGAGGGCAGGAATTATTTGCATAGCAGCGTGTTAGCATGCTAGCATAGCAATATGACCTCAGGCAAAGTACTACCAGCAGATGCCAAACCCGAGACGGGGGAACGTTTCGACGAACTCGTGGCTGCGTTTGCACGACTGCGCGACCCCGAGACCATTGCGGCCTTTTTAAAGGACATCTGCACTGGAACTGAACTCGATGCAATGGGCCAGCGTCTGCAAGTAGCTCGCCTTGTCAATGAGGGAATTACGTATCAAGAAATCTCACGACGCACCGGTGCGTCAACAGCAACAGTGACTCGAGTCGCTCAGTGGTTACACCACGGCGAAGGTGGTTACCAGGCTGTACTAAAGAAAGGTCGCAAATGAATCGACTAACCATGGCATTACCTTCGAAGGGTCGCCTTCGTGAACCTTCGTGGCAACTTCTAGAGGCGAGTGGTGTATCGCCACAAGAGCCGGGCGAGCGTGTGCTTCAAGCACACTGTCGCAATGCTGACATTGATCTTCTCTTCGTACGTGCTGACGACGTGCCTGAGTACGTTCAAGATGGCGTTGTTGACTGTGGCATCACCGGACTAGACCTCGTATCTGAGCGTGAAAGCAATGTTGAAGTTCTTCTTCGACTCGGTTACGGAACGTGTTCACTACAGGCAGCTGTTCCTATGGAAGATTCAGCAACGCAGATTTCTGATCTTGAAGGAAGACGCATTGCAACGTCTCACCCAAACATTGTTGCCAAGTTTTTAAAAGAGCAAGGAATCAAAGCAGAAATTGTCAGAGTCTCAGGTTCGGTTGAAATTTCACCACGACTAGGGCTCGCCAATGCTGTTATTGACCTTGTATCAACAGGCAGCACACTTCGAACTAATGGGCTTCGCTCTATTGGAACTGTCTTTGAATCCGAAGCCGTACTCGTTGGTCGAGTTGGTTCAGCGAATCTTGAAGCGGCTCGAACACTCTCAACTGTGCTTGGATCAGTAATTAATGCACGCGCTAATCGCTACCTCATGTGCAACGTAGAAAAAAGTGATCTTTCAAAAGTAACGGCATTGCTTCCAACTAAGGGGTCGCCAACAATTATGGACCTCGCAAATGGATCAACAGTTTCAGTCCACGCCCTTGTTCCGGCTGCAGATATTTGGTCATTGCTGCCAAAGCTTGAAGCATGTGGAGCGAGTTCAATCCTTACCCTTCCAGTAGAAAGAATGGTCCGATGAGTTCCGAAGTCAAAGTAGATCGCAAGTTCACCATTGAAGACATTGTTAACGACGTACGCGAACGCGGAGACGCTGCGGTTGCGGAGTGGACAAATCTTTTTGATGGAACAAACTATGACAAGCCACAACGTGCAGAAGCGTACGGTGACATTCCAACCGCTGCAGTACTCGCTGCTGCAGAGAACGTTCGAACCTGGCACGCAGCGCAGCGCCCCAAGGACATCATGATGGAAGTCTCACCAGGAGTCACGCTTGAACGTCGATGGACACCTCTTCGTTCAGTGGGCCTCTATGTTCCTAAAAACCTTGTTTCGTCGCTAATCATGACGGGAATCCCGGCACAGGTCGCTGGTGTTGAGCGCATTGTTGTTTGCACCCCACCAAGTGGCGCCGCTGCAGTCGCCGCCGCCGCAACATTGTTAGGCATTGATGAAGTGTGGGCTATTGGTGGAGCACAAGCAATCGCTGCCATGGCGTATGGCACGGAGTCAATTGCACCAGTTGACAAAATCTTCGGGCCAGGAAATGCAGCTGTGAACACAGCCAAGCTTCTAGTGAGTCGTGACGTCGCTATTGACCTTCCAGCTGGACCGAGTGAAATTGTTGTCGTTGCTGATGACGGCGTTGACGAGTCACTCGTTGATCAAGAAATGGCTGCACAAATGGAACACGGTCCTGATTCTCGAGGGTTCATTGTTCGTGTTGGCAGTGACCTTGAAGCAGCACTTGAAGAAGTTGAGAAGTACGCAGCTGAGCACGTCTTCTTACTTGGTGAAAAAGCAGAATCACTGGCATCTCGTATTAGAAATGCTGGATCAGTGTTCGTTGGTAAGTATTCACCAGTCCCTGCGGGCGACTACGCAACTGGTGGCAACCACGTTCTGCCAACAGGCGGATGGTCTAAGTCAACTGGTGGACTCGGGTTGGAGAGCTTTATGAAGACTGTCACTGTGCAGAGAGTAACTAAAGAAGGACTTGAGAAATTGGCACCAACAATTGAAGCGCTTGCTGAACTCGAAGGACTTCCTAATCACAAGGCAACGGCGCGCCGTGACTAAGCCTGAAGCCCTCGAGGCCTACACGTGGCCACCATCAAACGAAGCAATCGCAGCGAAGGTCGGCATTGACGCGCGAAACATCATTCGTTTCGATGGCAACACACCAGCAACACCTCCAGCAACAGCACGTCCAGCGGCACTCGCAAAAGCGCTTGCTGACATAAATGAATACGACCGTGGACGCTACGAGTCACTTCGTCAAGCGATTGCAGATAAGCACGAAGTAGATCTCGATCAAGTAGCAATTGGTGCTGGTAGCGATGAGTTCATTGTTCTGCTCACACGCATCTTTGCTGAAGGTGGAACGGTTGCAACTGTTCCTGCATTTTCCTACTCAATGTACAGATACGCCGCAATCATGGCTGG
>CAIJWX010000055.1:0-21866 GCA_903824535.1 uncultured Actinomycetes bacterium
AGGGAAAAGACTCAATAGGGCGTGAAAAACCACATTCCCGGCTAATTCCTTGTTTTTCAAGTATCTAGGTTAATACGACTTTGCGACGATGCAGATGAGGTCTTTTTCGGTGTCCGTTACCGGCATTGACCCATCTTTGCGCTGCAGGCAGCGCACAGTGATGGCATCAGTCTTCAATTTTGCTTCTCCAGCGGTTCCAACGAGGTCCCAGTCAAGTCGAGCGAAGCCAGTCTGTGATGCTTCCATAGCTTCTTCGATTGACTTCACATCGTGAGTGTTTGCATTGCGTCGTGCCAATTGTGCGTCATACATAGACGTCTGCATTTCTTCGAGGATCCTTGGTGCCATCTGTGCAACTGCATCTGGTGAAACTGAAACCTTCTCTGAAGTGTCTCGTCGAACAAGCGCAACAATTCCTTCAGCCAGGTCACGTGGGCCTACTTCAACGCGAAGTGGAACACCCTTAATTTCCCAGTCAGTGACACGACGACCAAAACTCGCACCGCCGTTGTCAATGCGAACTCGAACTCCTGCACTCTTTAGCGCAGCTGCAATTTTGTTGCACGCAGCAAGCACTTCGTCGTCTTCACGAACAGCAATAACAACAACTTGCGTTGGAGCTAGGTGTGGAGGAACTATTAGACCGTTGTCGTCACCGTGAGCCATGATGAGTCCACCAACGAGACGAGTTGATGAGCCCCATGAAGTTGTCCAGCAGAGCGCGGACTGTCCTTCTTTGTTCTGGAACTTAATGTCGAATGCTTTTGCAAAGTTCTGACCGAGTTCGTGACTCGTTGCCATCTGCAATGCCTTACCATCGCGCATCATTCCTTCACACGTCATTGTGTTGATTGCACCAGCGAAGCGTTCGCTCGGTGGCTTGATACCAAGGTATGTGGGAACGGCAAGAACTTTCTCAAGAAAGTCGTTGTAGACATTCGAGTGAATTCCATTTACGTAGGCAGATGCGTCTTCATAGCTGTCGTGCGCGGTGTGACCTTCCTGCCATAGAAATTCTGAAGAACGAAGAAAGAGTCGTGGGCGCAGTTCCCATCGAACAACGTTTGCCCACTGATTGAGGAGCAGTGGAAGGTCGCGGTAACTCTGAATCCACTTAGCCATGAATTCACCGAAGACGGTTTCAGAAGTTGGTCGAACAACAACTGGCTCAGCGAGAACTTCTCCCCCAGCGTGAGTAACTACTGCAAGCTCTGGGCTGAACCCCTCAACGTGTTGTGCTTCGCGAGCAAGGTAGCTCTCAGGAATAAAAAGTGGGAAGTAAGCATTCTCTGCCCCCGCTTCTTTAATGCGAATGTCAATTTCTGCCTGCATGCGCTCCCAGATGGCGTAGCCATAGGGACGAATAACCATGGTGCCTCGAACGGGGCCATTGTCAGCCATCTCAGCTTTCGCAACCACGTCTTGATACCAGCGTGGGAAGTCTTCAGCCTGAGGGGTTAATGCTGATGCCACAGTTCTCCTTTAAAGCGTTGATGCACACTACCAATTGCGTGATTAGCTTTCGGCGCGTCGGCGAATATTTTCGATTTTGAGCTGAGCATTGTTTGCGTCAGCGCCCTTCAGATCTAGCAATGTTGCACGGTCTGCTTCAGCTTCTGCAGCAGCAGAGATGTCGCGAGCAGCAAGGCGGGCTTCGACACCTTCTTCGGCGATCTTCTTAGCTTCCTCAACAAGCGCTTGAACCATTTCGTCTTCTTTTACAACACGAACAATTTCGCCACGAATGAAAAGGTGTCCTCGCTTCTTTCCTGCGGCAATGCCAAGGTCAGCGTGACGAGCTTCTCCAGGTCCGTTAACTACACATCCCATAACGGCAACTTGAATTGGAATATTTAGCTCGGACAGTGCTTCTTGCGCTTCATTGGCAATCTTGATGACATCAACTTCAGAACGACCACAGCTCGGACATGCAATAAGGTCAAGACCCTTTCGCTCTCGAAGTCCCAGCGTTTCGAGCAACATACGGCCAGCTTTAGCTTCTTCGACTGGGTCAGCGGTGAGTGAATACCTGAGCGTGTCTCCAATTCCTTCAGCGAGCAATGTTGCGATTCCTGCGGTTCCCTTAAGCAGACCACCCGGAAGTGGGCCAGCTTCAGTGACACCGAGGTGAAGTGGGTAGTCAAATGTTTCAGAAGCAAGTCGGTACGCCGCAATCATTGTGGCAACTGAAGACGCCTTCACAGAAATCTTTACGTCATCGAATCCAACTTCTTGAAAGTACGCAAGTTCAATACGTGCAGATTCCACAAGAGCTTCAGGTGTGGCTCCACCGAATTTTTCATAAATATCTGGGTGCAAACTTCCGGCGTTAACGCCAATACGAATTGGAACGCCACGATCTTTTGCTTCTCGAGCTACTAGCTTGATTTCTTCAGGTTTACGCAGGTTGCCCGGATTGAGACGAAGGCCGTCTACTCCCGCTTCGAGTGCAGCGAGAGCCATCTCTACATGGAAGTGAATGTCAGCAACGATTGGGACTGGAGAGCGCGGGACTATTTGTGCAAGCCCCTCTGCAGCCTCTTGTTCATTGCAGGTGCAGCGCACAATGTCAGCGCCGGCAGCAGCAAGTGCATAGATCTGTTCTAGGGTGCCGTCAACATCTGCAGTCTTAGTTGTTGTCATTGACTGGATTGAAATAGGCGCGTCTCCGCCGACCTTTACAGAACCAACTGAGATCTGTCGAGTTTTACGGCGAGGGGTTAATGAGCTTGCAGTTACATCCACATGACCATTCTGCCGTGTCGAGAGGTGCCCTGAAGCATCTCTTGTTATTTAGCGATTATTGCGCTCGCTATACGACGTGCCTCGGCATCATTCTCAAGTAGTTCATTCACAGAGGAAAGAGTTGTTTGCTTGTACTTCTCCATCACTTGCTCAACAGTTCCAGCAATTGCTTGCCACGACAACATGTCTTGCAAGAACGCCTCAACACAGATTTCATTTGCGGCGCTCAGCCAAGCGGGAGCTGCTCCCCCAAGCCTGGCGGCGGCGTACGCAAGATCAAGTGCCGGAAATGCAGCTCGGTCTGGAGTTTCAAACGTCAGTTCTACCCCACTCGTGAAATCGAGCTGGCCCCACGCGTGATCAAGTCTTCCGGGTAGCCCGAGACAGTATGCAATTGGAAGACGCATGTCGGGCTTTGAGAGTTGTGCCATCACCGAGCCGTCAATGTACTCAACCATTGAATGGACAATTGACTGCGGGTGAACAACAACATCAACTCGGTCCACTTCAATGCCAAAGAGCGCAGAGGCCTCTAGTACTTCGAGGCCTTTATTCATCAATGTTGATGAATCAATTGTTATCTTTGGCCCCATTGTCCACGTTGGGTGTGCCAGCGCGTCGGCCTTGGTGACTCGAGAAAGTTTGTCCTCACTCCAGCCTCGAAATGGCCCGCCAGAAGCAGTGAGAATAATTCTTCGAACATCAGGGTAAGGAGAAGTCGTTGTTGAGCTCGCTAATGCTTGATGAATTGCACAGTGTTCAGAATCAATTGGAAGAATCACCGCTCCAGGCGTCGATCGAACTTTTTCAACTAATGGAGAGGCGGCAATTAATGATTCTTTGTTAGCAAGTGCCAGTCGCTTTCCTGCAGCGAGTGCTGACATGGTGACTGGCAACCCAGCGAATCCCATTACCGCGTTAACAACAATGTCAGCGTTCGATGAGAGAACTTCGAGCCCCTTTGAGCCAATTTCAATTGCTACATCTGGACCAACCAGGGTGCGAAGAGCTTTTGCGCTCTCATCATTGCTAACACCAATGTGGCGTACATTGAATTCTTTGGCGATTGAGCTCAGTTGCTCAACATTTGTTCCACCAGAGATAGCTACCAGAGTGAATTCGTTTGGCTCACGTCGTAACACTTCGAGTGTTTGAGTTCCAATCGAACCCGTAGCCCCCATTAACGCAATACTGCGAGATGGTGACATCGCTATCCCAGTTTTAGGATGTGCGCTAAGTAGTACATCGTTGGAAGAGCAAAAAGCAGTCCATCTACGCGGTCAAGAATTCCACCCATTCCTGGAAGAATTCGACCGAGGTCTTTCACACCAAGAGTTCGCTTGACCATTGACTCGAAAAGATCTCCCATTGGAATTACGAAGGAGAGAACAAGTGCAACTTCAAATCCATGTAGAGCTGACCAAGGGCTAATCATTGGCAAAATGACGAGTCCTGTCAAGAGCGTCATAATCAACGCCCCAATAAATCCTTCTACGGTCTTATTCGGTGAAAGAGTTCTATTCAGAGGTCGGTGGCCAAGCCAGCGTCCAATGAATAATGCACTCGTGTCATTGGCTACAGCCAGAACAATTGTTCCCACAAGATAAGCAAGTCCGTGCTTGTCGGGGTAGCTGATCGGTGAAATAAGCAGCAATGCGTATGAACCAAAGACACCAATCCAGGTGTAGACGAAGATCGTCGCACCGATGCCGTCAAGAACATCAATCTTGTTTCTGGCGTTCATGTACCAAATGAAACCAAAGATGATGAGAAGTACGGTGATCGCACCAATTGCGCCTTGACCCTTGTTGTAGACAGAAATGCCAAGTATCAGCGTCGCAGAAATTCCCAAAACAGTTGCTGGATGTGCACCTGCGGCACGAAGTCCTGCGTACGCTTCAGCCGATGCAAATCCAAGGGCAACAAGAACGAGAAACGCAACCGGAAGAGTTCCAGCAACAAAGAAAATAATTACCAAGATTCCAAGCAGCAGACCAGTCATTGTTGCTTTGGCAACACTGCTCTGTGCTTTCGCGCTTCTAACCGCACGTCCGGCGAGTGGATTATCAGTGATTGTTCGTCTCGTGCGGTGCGCTCGAGTTGGTTCAGGCCGTGGAGCTTCATCGAGAATTTCTTCTTCAGCTACAGCCTCTTCTTCAATAATGAATTCCCATGGACGTGCATCTTCTGTCTTTGCTTCGCCAGCTAGCAATGATGCGTCGAACTGATCTTCATGAGCAACCCAGTCAGCTTCACCTTCACGCCATGCTGGAGCAGGAATTTGTGACCATGGGTCATCATTTTCTGCTGCTTCACGAGCAACAACAATTGGCACAGCACCAGTTGGTGCATCAGTCCAGTGTGGGAGAAGAGTTTGCTCATCAATGAGCGGTGCATCAGGGGCAATTTCTTCTGCAATTTCAGCACCAGAAATCGTGACGCGAGAGTCAGTAGTACTCACCACTGGTAGTTCACCAGTTGGCTCATCATAAAACGGGGTGTTCTCGTCCTCAGACCTCAAGAAGTTCCTTTTCTTTTTGGCTGAGCAATGAATCAACAACCGCAACTTCATCTTGGGTCATCTTGTCCAGCACTTTCTCAAGACGCTCAATCTCATCCTTTGGAAGACCATGTTCTTTTTCCAAAGTTTCGAGCTCTTGACGAGCGTGTCGACGTACGCCACGTAGCGCAACTTTTCCATCTTCTGCTTTACCACGAACAATTTTTACAAAAGAGTTTCGACGCTCTTCAGTGAGAGCAGGGAAAGCGAGTCGAATAACTTGTCCATCGTTTGAAGGATTGAGTCCAAGGTCGGCATTTGAAATAGCTTTTTCAATTGCGGCCATTGCACCCTTGTCGAATGGAGAAACCACTAAAAGACGTGGTTCTGGAACAGAGAAGTTCGCAAGTGCCTTTAATGGGGTTTCGGTACCGTAGTAATCAACCATGAGGCCTTCAACAAGGACAGAAGACGCGCGACCTGTTCGAACAGTTGCGAATTCAGACTTCATATGTTCGAGAGCCTTGGCCATACGCTCACGCGTATCTTCCATAACTAGTTCGACGAGTTCGTTATCCATTACTTCACCAGCGTACCGACGGGTTCACCGTCAAGTGCGCGACCTAGGTTTCCCTTGGCCATGAGGTCAAAGACACGAAGTGGCAAGTTGTTGTCCTTGCAGAACGTAATTGCAGTCATATCCATTACACGGAGGTCTTTTGCAATAACTTCGTCGAATGAGATTTCAGTGAACTTCGTAGCATTTGGATTCTTACGAGGATCTTCTGAGTAAACCCCATCAACGCCACCGTGTGTTCCTTTTAGAACAATCAAGGCTTCAATTTCCGCTGCACGTTGTGCGGCAGGTGTGTCAGTAGTGAAGTATGGATTACCCATTCCAGCGGCGAAAATTACTACTCGGCCTTTTTCAAGGTGACGAACAGCACGACGACGAATGTACGGTTCAGCAACTTGGTCCATGTTGATAGCTGACATGACTCGAGTTGGTCGTCCGTGGCTTTCAATTGCATCTTGCAGGGCAAGCGCATTGATAACAGTTCCGAGCATTCCCATGAGGTCAGAGTTCGCACGGTTCATTCCGGCCATTGCACCTGTTGCGCCACGCCAGATATTTCCGCCACCAACGACAACAGCAAGTTCAAGACCACCTCGTGCCATGGCACTCGAAATCTCACGCGCTAAAAAGTCAACGGTCGAAGCATCGATTGTCTCGTCGCTCGCTTCAGAAGCGAGCGCCTCACCCGAGAGTTTCAGGACGAGTCGACGCATATATTTTCCTTTAGCTTCCGATTACAACCTGAGCATACGCAGTGATGCTTGCGCTGCCAAGGAACTGCTGAATTGACTGCTTTTCGTCCTTAACGTACGACTGTTCGACCAAGACACGCTCTTTGAACCAGCCATTGAGGCGGCCTTCGATGATCTTTGGAAGTGCAGCGTCAGGCTTGCCTTCGTTACGAGAAATTTCTTCCACGGTCTTGCGCTCAGAATCAATATCAGCCTGTGGCACATCGTCACGGTTGAGGTATTGAGGCTTAGCAAATGCAATGTGCACAGCAACTTCGTGTGCAACTTCGTCGCTGCCGTCTTTCACAACTACAGCTACAGCATTAACACCACGACCTGATTGGAGGTGAATGTAGGTATCGATTACTTCGCCGGCCTTAGCTTCGAGGCGGTAGACACGACCCACTGAGATGTTTTCCTTCAGTGTCGTCAACAGATTCTCGATGCGGTCTTGGAATGAAGCAACTGCTCCCTCGCCGTCAGCGCATACAGCCGCTGCAATTTCATCAACAATCGCTACAAACTGCTCAGACTTAGCAACGAAGTCTGTTTCGCAGCGCATCTCAACAATTGCAGCAACGTTTCCGTTGCGAACTACTGAAACGACTCCTTCGCCGGCTTCACGGTCAGCACGCTTTGCAGCAGATGCAAGTCCGTTTACGCGCAACCATTTGGTCGCTTCTTCCATGTCACCATTCGTCGCTTCGAGCGCCTTCTTGGCATCCATCATTCCTACACCGGTTGACTGGCGCAGGGATTGTACGTCTTTAGCAGTGATAGCCACTGGTATCTCCTTAGATCTAAAAGTGAATTAATTAAGCGACTGGTTCAGCAGCGACTTCAACAGCCACTTCTGCAGGTGCTTCAACTGGTGCTTCGACTGGTGTTTCAACAGCAGCAGCAACTGGTGCCGCTGGTGCCTTTGTCACTGCAGGACGGTTCGCACGAATGTAGCGACCTTCCGTTACAGCATCAGCCATCAAACGACATAGGAGTCCCACGCCGCGGATTGCGTCATCGTTACCAGGAATTACGTAGTCAATTACGTCTGGGTCACAGTTTGTGTCCACAACAGCAACGACTGGAAGCCCGAGCTTGCGAGCTTCAGTAACAGCAATGTGTTCCTTCTTTGTGTCAATTACGAACACAGCGTCTGGAACACGATCGATTGTTGAGATACCACTCAAGTTGCGGTCGAGCTTTTCTAGTTCACGTGAGTGACGAAGAGCTTCGCGCTTAGGCATTCCTTCGAAGTCACCTGCGCGCTGCATGGTGCGAAGTTCCTGTAGGCGCTTAACACGACCAGAAACAGTTGAGAAGTTAGTAAGCATTCCACCAAGCCAACGCTGGTTAACAAATGGCATGCCACAAGCCTTCGCGTAGTCCTCAACAGGACCCTGGGTCTGCTTCTTTGTGCTCACGAAGAGAATTGTTCCGCCGTTAGCAACGAGGTCACGCACGTAAGCGTATGAAGTCTCGATACCGCTAAGGGTCTTACGAAGATCGATTAGGTAAATGCCATTTCGCTCACCAAGGATGAAGCGACGCATTTTTGGGTTCCAACGACGGGTCTGGTGCCCGAAGTGCACGCCCGAGTCAAGTAGTTCCTGCAGAGTGACAAGTGCCACGATAATTTCCTTCCGTTCGGTTACTAGATCCATGTGGTGCACCGCAGAACGGTGACCGTACGAAACCACAGGGATATTTCTCGTGCTTTCCCACTGTGGGAGAGCCAAACCATGATAGTCGCTTCGAACTACCCCCGAGGATGGGTCTGGCGATGGACCTTTTGAAGGCGTGATTTTGAAACGTGGGTGTAGAGCTGGGTAGTGGTGAGACTCTCATGTCCTAGTAATTCTTGGACAACGCGAAGGTCGGCTCCCCCTTCGAGCAAATGGGTGGCGTAGGTGTGGCGTAGAGCGTGTGGGTGCACATGGCCCATTGCCACACGGTTATCGAGAATGCGACGAACATCTCTGGGGCCAAGTCGATTCCCTCTCCTGTTAAGAAATAGCGCATCTTTCGGAGAATCTGGTGTTGCTACGAGGTCACGAGCATCACGGGTCCAAGTTCGAACTGCTTTTAGGCCTTGCTCATGAAGCGGAACAATTCGCTCCTTTCGACCTTTACCTAGGACTCGTAGTAACCCTTGTTTAAAGTCAACACTTGAACTGTTGAGTCCACACAGCTCACTCACTCGAAGCCCCGCTCCATAGAGAACTTCGCAAACTGCTCGGTCGAGAACTGCGAACTTGTCATCTCCCCAGTCAACGTCAAGAAGATTTTCAAGTTGTTCGCGAACCACAATCTTTGGTAACTGTGTATTTGGTTTTGGCGCAGAAAGTCTTGAGGAAGGATTTTCATCGAGGTGACCTCGAGCAACGAGCCACGTGAAGTAGCTGCGTAACGATGCTCTACGTCTCATAATTGAAGTCCGCTCGTCACCACGTGAGGTCATAAAGGCTAGGTATTCACGAAGTGTTCGTTTTGTAATCTTCGTGAAGTCAGAATGCTTCGTATTTTCAGCCCACTGCACGAACTGCTCAACATCACTTAGGTACGCACGAAGAGTCGCTGAAGAGCGGTCGGCTGCCTTCAAGGTCGTTGCGAAGCCCTCAATGAACCAGGGGTCTTTGCCCCGAGCTGATTTCTGCGTTCCCGACACATTCCAAGGCTACTGAGCGTCATTGCAAAAGGTCGTGACCTCAGTAGGCTTGGTGTATTCCTAAGGAGAACCCGTGCCTCGCATTTTGATTGTTGAAGATGACGACCACATCCGCACAGCGCTTCGACTCATGTTTGAAGGCGAAGGCTTCGAAGTAGACGATGCTCCAAGCGGTGAGGTTGGCATTGCGATGTTTACTCGCATGTCAAGCGACGCGGCCATTGTTGACATCATGCTTCCGGGCATCTCAGGCTTTGAAACCTGTAAACAAATTCGAGAAGTGAGTGACTGTCCCATAGTCATTGTTTCTGCCAGAGATCAAACATCAGATGTTGTCCTTGGACTTGAATCAGGCGCTGACGACTACGTGACAAAGCCCTTCGTTCCTGAAGAACTACTCGCTCGAGTAAAAGCACACCTTCGTCGTCGCCCAGAAAAAAGCGCCAACTCATTCAGCCTTGGTGAACTGACGGTTATCCCAGACGAAGGAATTGTAAAGAAGAGTGACGGGAGTGAGCTTCACCTCACTTCAACCGAATTTCGACTTCTTACTGATCTTGCATCAATGAACGGGAAGGTCTTGTCAAGAGAAGATCTACTTGAGCGTGTTTGGGGATACGACTACTTCGGCGACACTCGTCTAGTTGACGTTCACATGAGACGACTTCGCACCAAGATCGAACCTGATCCCGCTAATCCTTTATTCCTCATTACCGTTCGAGGTACTGGCTACAAGTTGGTCCTCTAGTGCACCAGAGGAGTCTGCGCACTCGACTCCTTGTGACGTTCGGGCTTGGATCATTTGTTCTTAGTTCACTCTTTGCTTCAGTCACTTATTTCGGTGTGCTGAACATCATGGTGCACAACCAACAAAGTACGGACCTAAAACAGAGTTACGAAAATGCAACTCTTGTTCGAAATGTTCTTGCAACGAACCCTTCGAACCTGACGCCTACCTTGAACTCAATTGAGAAGGCGACCGGGACACAAGTGCTTGTGCGAACACAAGGACAGTGGTTATCAGAAAGTTCTGGAGCACAGCCACCGCAAATCAGTGCTGCTTCAATAGAGGCTACGAACGCAGGAAATGTAACTCAGCAGACACTTCGCTACGGGAATGAAGACATATTCGTTGTTGGCATTCCTATTCCCGCGGTGCACTCCGCCTATTTCGAAGTATTTACCCTTTCATCGCTAAGCAATACGCTCAGCAATTTGCTGGCACTCCTCTCGCTAGGTGCACTAGCGATTGCAACAGTTGGAATCATTGGTGGTCTTTGGGCGACCAGGAGAGTTGTACGTCCACTTATCGAAGTATCAAATGCCGCAGCACAGATTGCTGATGGTGAGCTCAACACTCGATTGAGCGTTAAAAATGCCGACCGTGAAGTGCAGCAACTTTCTGACTCATTTAATGAAATGGTTAGCCAGCTCGTTGATCGCTTAGAGCGAGATGCACGTTTCGCCAGTGATGTTTCACACGAACTGCGCTCCCCTTTAACAACTGTTGTGACAACTGCTTCAATTCTTCAACAACACAGGTCAGAGCTTTCTGAGGCTGGACAGAAGAGTCTGGACTTACTTTCAGCAGACCTCGCAATTTTCCAAGCGCTAGTTGAAGACTTACTTGAGATGGCTCGAAGCGATGCCGGAGCCTCGCAACACGTAAGTGAAAATGTTGCTGCCGTAGAGCTTGTTAACCAAGCCGCACGGTCAGCCGCCAGAAGGCTCGGACTTGAAGTACCTCCAATTGAATTAGCAACGAGTGTTAAGAATCCTCACATTGTTGTTGATCGCCGTCGATTCGAGAGAGTAATTGCAAACCTCCTAGATAACGCAGCAAGGTATGCCAGCGGTGTAGTTGCTATTCGTGTTGAATGCACTTCAGAAATGTTCATCGTGAACGTTGATGATGCTGGATCAGGAATTAATGTCGATGAACGTAATCAAGTATTTGATCGCTTCTTCAGAGGTCGCATGGCACACGACAGAAGTTCTGTACGAGGAACTGGACTTGGACTAGCTCTCGTGCGAGAACACATCATTGCCTTCAACGGAACAATCTCAGCGCAAGAGAGTCCTGAAGGTGGCGCACGTTTCCAGATTTCAATTCCAATTAGTTCAGAGGAGTATTCATGAGAAAACTTCGCATAACTGTTGGTCTGCTGCTTGGAGCTTTCTTGCTCAGCAGCTGCTCGCTTATCCCGCAGTCCAAGGATCCAGTTGCGGTTCCAAAAAATCAAGTCCCCTTTGGGCTGCTTGGTAAAAATATTCCTGGAACGAATACGTCTGTTCAGTTCACGCAAGCTCCAATTTATTTAATTCGTTCCGGGAAACTAGTAGTAGCACGCAGAATTGTTATTGCACCGATTCAAGTAGCAGATGTAATTAATCAACTTGTCCTTGGGCTAACTGAGCAAGATATTGCTTCTGGCAAAACATCTGCTATTCCAAGGGGACTAAAAATACTTCAGGTTTCAGTCCTCAATGGCGTCACAAGAGTAAACCTCGCTTCATCAATCGCAGCATTTTCACTAATAGAGCAGCCACTTTCAGTGGGCCAGATTGTTCTCACCGCGAATGCCGCTGGGGCGAAGAACGGCGTGGTCTTTGCAATTGAAGGAGTTACACAGGATGCGATTACTCCTTCTGGGAAGACTGTCGCTAAATCCTTTGCGTACGAATTCTCAGGTCTCTTGAATTAACGAGTGTGTTCAGTGTGCTGTGCTGGCGCTGAATTCCACAAATGCTCGAGGTCGTAATAATCCCGAGACTCCTCATCAAACACGTGAACAATTACGTCACCGTAATCAAGTGCAATCCAGTTACCTGAAGTCCAGCCTTCTTCACGAAGTGGCTTTACTCCAAGATCAAGTTCAATCAGACGTTCGATCTCTTCTGCGATAGATCGAACCTGACGGTCGTTACGTCCAACCGCCACCACCAGAGCATCGAAGGAGTCAACGAGTTCTCTGAGATCAAGCGCTGCGGTATCGAGGCTCATCTTTTCGTCGGCGCCACGTTGAGCCGCCTCAATTAACTTGGTGACGAAATCTGAATAAGGGCCGCGAGATTCCTCGCTGCTGAATGAGACCTGGCTCAGTGGGCCACCCCGAGCACAATGAGCGCTGCCGCAAAGGGCACCGAAACGGATAGGAAGCCAGCAACGACATAACGCTGTTTCGAGCGTCGAACATCTTGACGCCTTAGGGGCGCCGTTTCCAGAACGGACAGTCTTGGTGACCTGTGTCCGGATAGGTCATAGTTGCGTACGGCCATCTATTAAAAGCCTACAACTACCGGCCTTCGAATATGGGAATTACCGGGTCAGGGACCAATTCCTGCAAGTTTTCTTTGTGAATTGATGCTTCACGAATAAAAGTACTGGACAAGTCAACTGGCTGCATTGGAACTAAATATGCGTCCCAGCCAGTTGGTAATTCTGACTCGCCTCCTGGCCTTGGAACCACACCGACCTTCACCAAGGTGCGAAGAATCTGCGACTCATGCCATGAATCGAGTTGTGAAGAAAGATCCGCTCCAATAAGCAAGTCAACTTGTTCAGCATCATTCAAGAGTTCACGAACTGTCTCAACTGTGTACGAAGGACCATCTCGTTTTATTTCTCGATCTGAAACACGTACCCCCGCGATGCCGTCAAAGGCAGCGTGAGCCATTTCGAGGCGTACTGAAGCTGAGTGCAATTGGACAGATGAGCTCTTTTGGTACGGGTCACCCGCAACTGTTACCTCAATGTAATCAAACAGATTTGTAGCTACAGCCGCCTCAAGGGCCGCAACATGGCCAAAGTGTGGTGGATCAAAGGTTCCACCGAATAAGCCAATGCGCTGTGCTTTCACATCATGAGCCTAGAGCGCGATTGCCTTGGCGACCCCCTAGCCCCTACGCTTGGTAGATGGAAGAAGCGAAAAAGCCCTGGACTTCAAGCTCATGGCGCGGGCACACCGCGGCACAGAGCCCAATTTGGCCTGATGAAGCTCACCTCGCACGCGTTGAAGTAGAACTCGCCAAAAAGCCACCACTCGTATTTGCAGGTGAAGCTCGCCGCCTCCAAGAACATCTCGGACAAGTAGCCGCAGGAAAAGCCTTCTTGCTACAAGCCGGCGACTGTGCTGAATCATTCCACGAAGGCAATGCTGATGCCATCAGAGACAAGCTCAAAGTAATTCTGCAAATGGCAGTTGCGCTCACCTACGCCGCTGGAGTTCCAGTAGTAAAGGTTGGAAGAATTGCTGGACAGTTTGCAAAGCCACGTTCGGAAAACTTTGAAACAATTAACGGTGTTGAGCTTCCGGCATTTCGTGGGCACATTGTTAATGGCGAAGAGTTCACCATTGAAGCTCGTACGCCAAATCCTGATCGACTTCTCGATGCTTACAATCAGAGCACCGCGACGCTAAACCTTCTTCGTGCTTTCACAACAGGTGGATTCGCTGCTCTTTCACGAGTTCATGCGTGGAATCAAGAATTCGTTGCAAACTCTCTCGAAGGAAAGCGTTACTCAATCATTGCTGACGAGATTGAACGTTCACTTACGTTCATGAAGGCGTGCGGCATTGACATGCTTGACGACCCAGCGCTTCAGGGCGTTGATTTCTACACCAGCCACGAGGCACTGATTCTTCCTTACGAGCAAGCACTCACCCGCCAAGACTCTCTCACCGGCGACTGGTACGACTGCTCAGCGCACATGCTCTGGATTGGATACCGCACCAGCCAGCTCGATGGAGCACACGTTGAATTCTTGCGTGGTGTTTCTAATCCGCTCGGGCTAAAGGTCGGAACGAACATGTCGGTTGATGAACTTCGCCGACTCTGTGATGTCCTCAATCCAAACAATGTCCCAGGGCGCTTAACACTCATCTCTCGCATGGGACATGAAAACATCGCAAAGAAGCTTCCAGAACTCGTTGACGCCATGCGTAGCGATGGTCGTAACGTTCTTTGGACTTGTGACCCTATGCACGGCAACACCTTCAAGGCATCAGGCGGACAAAAGACGCGTCACTTTGACGACATCTTGTCTGAAACCTCACAGTTCTTCTCGCTCCTGCAGTCACTCGACACGTGGCCTGGCGGAATGCACATTGAGCTCACCGGTGATGACGTAACTGAGTGCCTTGGTGGCGGATCTCGACTTGAAGAGCAGCACCTCGATGACAACTACACGTCAATTTGTGACCCTCGACTTAATGCCACACAGTCGCTCGACATGGCGTTTCACATTGCTGAGTTCTTGCAGGGCTACTCAGCGCGCTAAAGGCGCGAGATCGTTGTAACGAAGCAGTCGCTTCCAGTCATCACGAAACTCAATTTCAGTCATTGAACAGTTCTCAGTTCTTGGACGAAGTCGCGTTGAGCCATCAACTCCGTAGCAAATCTTTAATGCCTGCTCAATGAATCCACCGTGACAAACAACTACCACTAATTCACCAGGGTGTCGAGCAACAAGTTCTTCAATGGCTGACTTCGCACGAGCATAAAACCCTAGGAGTGACTCCCCGCCCGGGGCACAAATAGCATTTGGATCTTTGTCCCAATCAACGTTTCCGAATTTTGCCGTGAACTCAGCCCAGGTAAGTCCATCACCCTCACCAACGCTTAGTTCACAGAGGTTTTCTTGTTGAATGTGTTCGAGAGACTCAGGAAGTGAACTTGAAATGATTTGAGCTGTCTCAATTGCTCTAGGCAACGTTGAACTATAAAAAGCTGAGGCGCCACTGAGTTCTTTACTCATTGCAAGACGGTCTTTCAGCGCATGCGCCTGTGCTCGACCTATCTCAGTAAGCCCACCATCTCCAATTGGTCCACCTGCGAGGCCGCGTGCGTTAGCGCCACTCTCACCGTGACGCACAAGAAGAAGTCTGGTTCCAGAGGGTTTTGGACCGCGCTGGCGAAAGCCAGTTGGTGGCAACAATGAATCTTCGCTCACGCCAAATCTCCAACGAAAGCTTCTAGTTGGCGAAGTGTTCGACACTCAATTACTTTGTCGCAGTACGGTGCGTACTGGTTGATGATTGAGTCGCCCGAGTTCCAGTAACTCTTTGGTTCTGGGTTCAACCAGTACACCGCTTTTGCGCGGTAACGAAGGTCGGCAATTATTTCAGAATGTGACTGGTGATAGTTATTTCTCGCGTCACCGAGAATGAGAATCGTAGAACGCTTAGTGATGTCCTTGGCGAACTTTTCATGGAATGTCAAGAATGCGCGGCCGTAGTCAGAGTGCCCGTCAAAGGCAATGACGTCAGCTTCTGCATTGATGCGGTCAACCGCTTCTGAAGGATCATCAACTCCTTCAAATAGTCGACTCACCTCATCGAGACCATCAACGAACACGAAACTTCGGACCTTTGAAAACTGTGAGCTGATTGCGTGCACCAGGTGAAGTGTGAATCTTGCGAACGATGCAACTGATCCAGAGATGTCAGCAATGACAATGATCTCTGGCTTTGCGGGGCGTGGTGGCTTAAAGCGCAGGTCAATAGGAATTCCACCCGTAGAGAGGCTGCGCCTAACTGTGGAGCGAAGGTCAACTGGGCCACGGCGGCGACGCTTACGGCGACGAGCGAGTCGAACGGCGAGTTTGCGACTTAGTGGACGAAGCGCATGCTCGAGCTGAGCCATCTCTTCACGGTTTGCGTGCATGACATCAAGGTCTTCAGGCAGTGGCTTTCGAACTGACTTCGCAAGTGCCTCTGCACCTCGGTCATCAACAAGTCGCTCTCGAATGACTTTTTCAATAGCAATCTTCAAAGCTTCGATTCGAGCTTTGGCTTCATCTTTCGATAAACGGTTGCTGAGTTCGTCATCTTTTCCTGACTTCTCAACTTCTCCTTGAGCAATTTTTTGTTCAACATCTTCTAAATCCAAACTACGAAGTGTGCGGTAGAGGTAATACGTTCCGCCAACCGGACGACCTGGTTCCATACCGGCGTAACGAGAAACTGCTTCATTTGCAGCCAGTCGCATTGCTTCAGCATCATTGTCAGTTAGAGCCTTTAGAAGTAGATCTGAGAGCTCCTGTGCGGTCATTGATGGCTGACCGCCTCCACCGTGGCCTTGCTGGCCGCCTTGACCTTGGGTCCCAGCGCCACCTTGAACGCCTTCGGCTTCTTGCGATTCTTCATCAGCATTTCCATTTATGGCATCTTCAGCGTTTTGCCATGAACGTGTTGAAAAGAAAACATCAAATGCAGTGTTGAACACTGGGAAGTGATCGCCATCTTTTACGAGAGTCGCGCCGAGCGAACTCTTCATTTCAGTTCTGTCTCCCATGTTGATAACTTCAAGCGCACGTGCAGCATCAACGTGCTCACTCATGGACACCGGAATTCCGGCGGCACGCAGTTCGGCGATGAAATCGCCGAGAAGATCAAGCAACAGGCTTCGAGCGACCGAGGAGTTCTTTGGTTGCTCGCTCAATATCTGACTGATACTTAAGAAGAATGGTCAAGGTTTCTGCCGCATCCTTGTCTCCAATTTCCTTACGACCTAGAACTACAAGAGTTCGAGCCCAGTCGAGTGTTTCAGAAACTGAAGGGGCCTTCTTGAGATCAAGTGCTCTAAGACTGCGAACAACTTGTGCAATCTGAGTAGCGAGTGTCTCGGTGATGCCAGGAACTCTCGAAAGAATGATGTCACGCTCACGCTCAATTTCAGGGTAGCCAACGTATAAGTACAGACAACGACGCTTCAAGGCTTCAGAAAGTTCGCGAGTGTTGTTTGATGTCAAGAACACCATTGGAATTTGCTTGGCTTTAACGGTGCCCAGTTCTGGAATTGAAACTTGGTACTCAGAAAGAATTTCTAGAAGAAGCGCTTCTGTTTCAAGTTCGACTCGGTCGATTTCGTCAATCAACAACACCACTGGATCTTCAGCAGAAATCGCTTCAAGTAACGGACGAGTTAGAAGGAACTCTTCGGCGAAGATGTCTTCTTCGAGATGCTTCCAGTCTTCAGCACCAGATCCTTCTGGACGCCCGGCCTGAATGCGAAGTAGCTGCTTTCGGTAGTTCCACTCGTAGAGGGCTTTTGACTCATCAAGACCTTCGTAACACTGAAGACGAATTAGTCGAGCACCGATTGATTTTGCAACAGCCTGAGCGAGTGCAGTCTTACCGGTTCCCGCTGGTCCCTCAACGAGTACTGGCTTGGCGAGGCGGTCGGCCAAGAATGCAACTGATGCAATTGATTCGTTACTTAAGTAGTCATTCTCAGCAAGTCGTGTTGTGACGTCTTGTGGAGACGAGAAGCGTGGTGGTGGAACACTGTCGAGACCCAAACGTTGGGCTAGTTCTTCGCGGGGGTCGAGAGTACTCATGTAATCCTTTATTAGAAATGTTGTTAGTTCAATGTAGTTGAGCGTTTAGCCCTGGCGAAGTAACACCAGATCATCACGGTGAATTAGCACGTCATCGCCGTCATTAAAGCCCTCTGAGGAAACACGGACGAGTCCCTTGGCAACAACTGTGCCATCTGGTCCCTTGATCTCAACAGCATCACCGTCGACGAAGTTCCCTTCGTGACTAGTAACACCTACACGAAGCAGACTCCTACCATCACTTACGAGAGCCTTTAGCGCGCCCTCATTGATTGAAACTGACCCATTGCTTGCAATCGCGAATGCAATCCATGACTTACGAGCAGAGAGTCTTCCCGCGCGTGGGTGAAATGTTGTTCCAAATCCTGGGGTGGCGTGTAGGGCATGGCTAAGAGCTGACTCACTACGAGCAGGAGCAATCACTGTTGTGATGCCTGACCATGTAGCCATGCGAGCAGCAGCGAGCTTTGAAGACATGCCGCCACTTCCTACAGCCGAGTGACTTGCACCAGCGAGATTCATGAGGTCAGCGTCAATGGCAATGACTTCTTCAATCAATGTCGCACTTGGATCAATTCTTGGATCAGCGGTGAGCAGTCCGTCAGTATCGGTTAGTAGAACTAAGTGCGTGGCCCCAATGAGGTTTGCCACGAGTGCGGCCAAGCGGTCATTGTCACCAAAGCGAATTTCTTCATCAGCAACAGCGTCATTTTCATTGACTACGGCAACAACACCAAGCGAGCTAAGAGATTCGAGTGTGCCGCGAGCGTGCAAATACTGACCACGGTGTGAGAAGTCGAGCGGAGCTAACAGCACTTGACCAACTGCTGTATGAAATTCAGCAAAGGCATTTCGCCATGCGTGCATAAGCAGTGGCTGTCCAACCGCAGATACTGCTTGCAGCGTCTGGGCGTCAGTAGGGCGAGCTTTTCCTTGACCAACTTCTGCCCATCCAGCAGTAATGGCACCAGAAGTTACAACAACTATGTTCCAGCCTTCAGAGCGAAGCTTTACAACATCACTGGCAATGCCTACGAGCACTGAATAGTCCACACCACCTGATGCGTCAGTAACCGACGTTGTTCCTATTTTTACAACAGCACTATTCGTCGTCATCACTGTCACCTAAATCAAGTCTGCCGTGTCGAGCTAATCGTTCACGTCGAGTCGTACGGTGGTGTTCACCGCGGTCAAGACCTGCACCACCTGCATCACGCCACCACTCAAAAGATAGTTGGCCAATATTGACAATGTCGCCTTCTCGTACACCAGCACGAGTAAGCATGCGATCAACTCCGAGGTCTTTCAGACGACGGACAATTTCAGCCAGTGCTTCATCATTAGTGAGGTCTTGGAATCGAACTGCTCGAGCAGCGGCTCTTCCAATAATGACCCACGAGTTGTCAGCTAGTTTTTCAACTTTGATCTCTTCAGAAACTGGCTTATGGATGACAACTTCGTGTTCAGAAGCCTGAGCTTCTTCGTGGCGAACTTGTACAACGAGACCAGCTAATTCAGAAACGAGTTTGTCAATACCTTCACCCGTTACAGATGAAATTGTCAGTGTGTCAGGGATCTCGTTGTAGGCAACGTCACCCTTTGAGCCAACAATGACGCGTGGACGCTCAAGGAGATCACCCATGTAATCGCCTAGTTCTCGAAGCAAGATGTCGAGCTGTTCTTGAGGCCCGAGTGGAGCGAGTTCTGAAAGGTCGAGAAGTACGCACAGCACGCGAGCACGCTCGACGTGACGTAGGAAATCATGACCAAGTCCGCGACCTTCGGCGGCCCCTTCAATAAGTCCTGGGATGTCTGCCATTACGAATTCAGTTGCGTCGTCAGGACGGCCGCTTCTCGTTCCGACTCGAACAACTCCGAGGTTTGGAACGAGTGTTGTAAATGGATAGTCGGCAATTTTTGGACGAGCTGCAGAGACGCGAGAGATAAGTGTTGACTTTCCAACGTTAGGAAAACCAATCAGTGCAACATCAGCTTGTAATTTGAGCTCGAGGTTGTACCACGCTTCTTGACCAAACTCTCCTTGTTCAGCGAATGCTGGAGCGCGACGGTTGTTTGAAAGGAAGCGGTTGTTACCAGCACCACCAAGGCCGCCTTCAGCAGCAAGCCACTTGTCACCGGGGCCATCTAAGTCTGCGAGCATGACACCATCTTGTGAATAAATCATTGTGCCGATTGGAACTGTGACAACTACGTCCTTGCCGCTTGAACCATGCTGGCGCTTTGAGGTGCCGTTCTGTCCATCGGTTGCTCTACGAAATGGGTGGTCTCGAAATCCAAGTAGTGACGCCTGGTTGTGATCAGCTATGACCCAGACGCTGCCGCCTCTTCCGCCGTCACCACCATCTGGTCCGCCCTTAGAAACGTGAGCTTCACGGCGAAACGAGACGCAGCCGGCCCCACCGTCGCCAGCTTTGGCGTGGAGTTGAGCGGAATCTACGAAGGAGGACACCCCTCTATCCTACGGGGCTTAGCCAAGACGACTTTTTATTCGACTAATTCACGCACTGCGTCAAGGAAGATGGCGTCATGTTGCAGCACTTGCACGCGAGTTGTTGCAGGACACATGAGCGCCATGTTGTGAAATGGCGTGATGAGAACGCCGCGATTGATGCCGTAGAGATGCAAATAGTCCTCCAGCAGAGGGTCCGAGGACTTTAGTGACTCCCCACCACTTCTTGGAGCTGGATTAGCGAAACGGTACTCACAGCGTGCGCCGAGTTGACTAATTGACCATGGCAAGTTGTAACCATCAATTGTTGACTGCACTCCTGAAGCAAACAGTGTCGCGAGATCCTCCATGGGGCCAAACACGTCATCAGTGAGAACCTCACCGAGCACTGCGCGCATTGCGGCGAAACTCATTGCATTTCCAGCGAGGGTGCCACCAACTCCTCCGACGTCAATAATGTCGACGCCTTCATCAACTGCGCCAAGCACTCGGTTCGATAATTCTTCACTAAGGCCGTATGCACCGCACGGCACCCCACCACCGAGAGACTTACCAATTGTGATGGCGTCTGGCTTCAAATTAAATCGCTTCGTAGACCCGCCAGGTCCCGCTGAGAATGTGTGCGTCTCGTCGAGAATTAAGAGCGATCCGTATTTGGTGCAGAGTTCACGAACACCCTCTAAGAACCCTGGTTCAGGGAGCACAATTCCAATATTGGTAAGTGCTGGTTCAGTGAGCACTGCTGCAACGTCACCGTGAGCCAGTTCACGCTCAAGTGCTTTTAAGTCATTGAACTCAACAACACGGGTGGTGGTGGTTGGATCAAACGCAGATGCCACGTTTCCTGGTCGTGAGACTGCAGCGCCGTTTTCGTCAACCGAAACAAAGGTCTCATCAACTGATCCGTGATACGAATATGAAAAAACAAGAATCTTTGGGCGCTTAGTAACTAGTCGAACTAAACGCAGTAACCAACGGTTGGCGTCAGTCGCACTTAAGGTAAACGACCACTTTGGAAGTCCAAATCTGCGCGTCATTTCAGCAGCAACCCACTGGGCATCTTCGGTTGGGAGCATTGTTGTTACTCCTCCATCAACCCCAATGCGCTTGGCCATGGCTTTAACGAGTGGTTCCGGGGAGTGCCCAGCCATTGCACCGGTGTCACCAAGTGCAAAGTCAATGAACTGGTTGCCATCAACATCAGTAATTGTTGTTCCGTGGGCTGAAACAAAGGAAAGCGGGAACCCGCCCGCCCACTTGTTCATCCACGTCATAGGAACTCTGGCGAAAAGATTGTTCGATGTTTCATAAAGCTTTTTAGACCCTGGATGGCGCTTTTCGTAGAGGGTCTTCTCAGAAGCCACTAATTGGGTCAATTTGCTGCGATCTACCGAAGTCATGGTTCTACCTTAGGAGAAAGTGTATTTTTGGGGAATTTATTGGGAATTATTTTATAGACTTTGACCAGGCGTTTTATAACCCTTCGCAACCCCACTTTTAAGAAATAATGCTCAGAATCCCTATTTATAAGGGTTTTTGCGATAAAGATGTTCAGAGGTTTCTGGGAACACTCCCAGTCCTTTTTACAAGAGTCAGGAGCTCCGGTGAACAAGGCCGAGTTAGTAGATGCAATCGTTGCCGAAAGCGGCGCAACAAAGAGCACAGTTTCAGAGGTTCTAAAGGCCTTCGAAGATGTGGTCGTCAAGAACGTTACAAAGGGCGAAAAGATCGTTCTTTCTGGCTTTCTCTCATTCGAGCGTGTACAGCGCAAGGCTCGTACAGCCCGTAACCCACAGACCGGAGAAGCTATCCAAGTGAAGGCTTCAAAGGCTCCAAA
>CAIJWX010000056.1:0-3422 GCA_903824535.1 uncultured Actinomycetes bacterium
CGAGATTTCCTAGATGCTGCAATCAAGGACTACAACTCCACATTTTCAATGAACTTTGATACATCATCTGATGGCTTCCAGGCTTACTACAAGGATCTTTCAGATCGCATGAAGAAGCGTGAAATCGATTTGGTCATAGTGGTGAACATGTTCCTGACAGGTTTCGACTCAACAACGTTGAACACATTGTGGGTTGATAAGAATCTGCGGCTCCATGGCTTACTTCAGGCGTATTCACGTACCAACCGAATCCTGAACTCAGTAAAGACTTATGGCAATATTGTCTGCTTTAGAGATCTTGAAAAAGCGACCAATGAGTCAATCCTTCTTTTCGGCAATAAAGATGCCGGGGGCATTGTGCTCCTCAAGCCATACCGTGAGTACTACGACGAGTACACATCATTGGTTTCAGAACTCACTTCGCGTTTCAAACCTGGTGAATTACCAACGTCTGAGGCCGAGCAACGTGAATTCGTCAATCTTTATAACAAGATTCTTCGCCTTCAGAACATCCTGAAATCATTCGATGACTTCAAAGGGAATGAGATTCTTCCTGAGCGCTCCTTTCAGGACTACCAGAGCACATATATCGAGATCTATCAGCAACTCAAGAAAGTTGAAAACGCGGATAAGGAATCCATCGTTGAAGATCTGGTTTTCGAGATTGAGCTCGTCAAGCAGGTTGAAATCAACGTGGACTTCATTCTCATGTTAATTCGTGGCCTTCAAGGCGCATCCGCCAGCGAGAACAAAGAGATTAAGGCGAAAATCAGTAAGACCGTTCTGTCGAGTTTCTCATTACGCAGCAAGAAGGATCTGATTGAGAAGTTCGTTGACTCAATCAACAATGATTCGGATGTCGAGAGAGATTGGCGCAAGTTCATCGCTGAGCAAAAAAAGGTTGAGCTCGACGAAATCATTAAGGAAGAGGGCCTCAATGCATCTGCGACTGAAGAGTTCATCAACAAGGCTTTTGCTGATGGTGAGCTGAAGACTGCCGGAACTGCAGTCATTAAACTACTTCCACCGAAGAACATGTTCAGCCCTGGGTTTGAGCACGCCCTTCAGAAGGCATTTGTAATCGACAAACTGAAGGCGTTCTTCGAACGTTTTTCTAATCTGTAGAAATAAATTATGGAGAAAACCACAGAGCTTCTTGCGGCACTCGATCCTGAGCAGCGAATAGCAGCAACAGCTCCAATCGGACCAGTTCGAATTGTTGCCGGTGCCGGTACGGGAAAGACTCGTACTTTGATTCATCGAATTGCCTACTGGCATCACATGGGCGTCGCACCTGCCAGCAAGGTCCTGGCCGTAACTTTCACAAGAAAATCTGCTGCCGAACTGAGACATCGGCTAAGCGAAATGGGAATATCAGGTGTCTCGGCCCAGACGTTTCACTCGGCAGCATTAAGTCAGCTTCGCGAGTTTTGGGTCGTAGGCGGCCAAACAAGTGAATTTCCACAATTGCTTACTGGGAAGGATCAGTACTTCGCAATCAGGCGGGCAATAACGCAGTCACTTAAGCCAAGCGATGATGCAAAGCAGCCTCGTAAAAAAGTTGACACGGTTTTGCAACGCAACTTCACTGAAGAGCTCACGATGGTTCGATCAAGGATGATCGATTTGAAGATGTATTTAGGCAGTGAAGAATTCACTGGGCCAAAGGGGCTGATATCAAAAGCAGAGTTTGTGGAAGCCGTACAGCGATATGAAGACATGAAAAAAGCAAACAATATGATGGACTATGCAGATGCTCTAATTCGTTGTGTGCGCATGATTGAAAACGTTCCACATGTCGCAGAGAAGGTTCGGTCTCGATATGAACACTTCTTAGTGGATGAGTATCAAGACAATGATCCGGTCCAAGAAAGATTACTGGAAGCTTGGTTGGGTGGCCGAAGAAGCATCTGCGTGGTCGGAGACCCTCGCCAAACTATCTTTTCCTTCAAAGGTGCTGATCCCAAAATCATGCGCGACTTCCCAAGCAAGTACCAAGGTGCAGTTTCAGTTGAACTCACTAGAAACTATCGTTCAACGAAGCACATAATCGAGTGGGCAAATCGCATCATGAGGAACACAACAGCATCAGGTGGAGCTAAGTCGGAACTAACACCCACTGGATCTCTTGGATGGAATCCACAAGTTCGTAGTTACTACACTGAAAAAGTTGAGCTTGAACAAACAGCAATTCGAATCAAGCAAGTGACGGAAAGAACCCAAATCGCTTTAGGTCAGGTGGCCGTACTGCTTCGTTTTCGAGATGACATTGCGAAAGTACGGCGATCACTATCGATAGCGGGAATCCAATCTGTTTCGCCAAACGACGAATTTTGGCGTGATGTTGAACCGGTTCTAAAAAGTATGAAAAAGAACGCCCATGATTCGCAACTTACGGGGCGTCAAGCTCTCGCGGAGTCACTGAGTTCACTTCGATGGATTAGCTCGTCCGATGAAACAGAAAACGAGGACGACGAGTATTCGGAGCTCGGGCAAAATCTGATGGAAATCACAGACTCCATCGAGGGGATTGAGTCGATGAATGTCGCCCAGCTTTTAGCTGCCTATAAAGCCCTGGAAGGACAAGGTAAGGATGCGACAGACGGAGACGCTGTAAATGTAATGACAATTCATCAGTCCAAGGGGCTTGAGTGGGAAGCGGTTTTCATTCCTCGTTTCGTCGAAGGGGCACTTCCAACGTCGCACGCCAAAACTGAAGAGCAGCTTGACGAAGAACGTCGCCTTGCTTACGTTGGAATTACTCGCGCACGTAAGTACCTCGAGCTATCTTGGGGTGAGACGTACAAATTCAAGGACCGCTCTGGATTAGAAAAGACTCGAAGTCAATCAATAAGTTCGTTTGAGAAATACCTACGCGAAGTTGCTCCGACAAAGCCAGTGAAGCCAGATCCCAAGACAATTGAGTGGAACAAGAAATTCCAACCGTCTCCGCGAAAAATGGTTCAATCAAAGACCACTCCAAAAAAACCAGTTCCATCAAAGCCACTAACTAACTTTGAAATAACTTCGGGAACAAAGGAGACGATTGGTTCAGTTGTCAATCATAAGGAGCTTGGACAAGGAGAGATCATCGCTGTCGCATCCAGCTACGCCATTGTAGATTTTGGAAAAGAAGGCCGCTTCAAAATTGAGCTTCCTCCTTACTAAACTTGAACCCTTCTTGTTTTTAATATCGGTGAATCAATACGCCCGAAACAGCAAATGACTACGCTTTTTATTCTCAAGAATAGTTGTCAGCGACAAACCCCAGTAGGAGTTGATAGAACCTACCGAACACTCCGCAGCACTGCCGTGACCTTGCCTAGGATCTCTGCGTTATCTGCAGGGATGGGGGAGTAATTATCATTTGCTGGAAGTAGCCAGTAGTGACCGTCTTTCTTGGAGAAGGTCTTTACAGTTGC
>CAIJWX010000057.1:0-12722 GCA_903824535.1 uncultured Actinomycetes bacterium
ATTCGCATGATGCAAAGTGGAACAAATCACGAGATTGAAGAAATCGGAATTCGCACACCAACGCTTCTAACCGTGAAACAACTCGGGCCCGGAGAAGTGGGATTCATTGTTGCTGGCATCAAGGATGTCGGTGGCGCTAAGTCGGGTGAAACAATCACTGACTCAGCACGACCAGCGCAGAAGCCACTTGACGGATACATGGATCCAAAGCCAATGGTGTTCTGCGGTATCTACCCAATTGACGGTGACGACCTTCCCGACATGCGCGATGCTCTCGACAAGCTAAAGCTCAACGATGCTTCAATCACCTTTGAGCCTGAGTCCTCACACGCACTGGGATTTGGATTCCGCTGTGGATTCCTCGGACTTCTTCACATGGAAATTGTTCGCGAACGCCTAGAGCGCGAGTTCAACCTCGACATCATCGCAACGGCGCCTTCAGTTGTGTACCGAGCATTCCTTACTGATGGAAGCCAAATAAGCGTTGACAATCCAACTGAGCTTCCAGACCCGAGTCGTCTTGATCACATTGATGAACCAATGCTCGATATTTCAATTTTGAGTCCAACTGAGTATCTCGGTGCGATCATGGATCTGTGCCAGACCAGACGCGGCGAGATGATCAAGATGGACTACTTATCTACTGAGCGTGTTGAACTTAAATATTCAATCCCTCTTGCTGAAGTTGTTATTGACTTCTTTGATGCGCTGAAGAGCCGCACTAAGGGATACGCGAGTCTTGACTACGAACCGAGTGGTTACGTCACATCGCAACTTGTTCGAGTGGACATTCTTATTAACCACGAACCAGTTGATGCCTTCTCAACCATTGTTCACAAGTCAAACGCTGACTACTACGGACGTCGTATGTCTGAGCGACTTAAAGAACTCATCCCACGTCAAATGTTTGACGTTCCAATTCAGGCAGCAGTAGGTGGACGAATCATTTCTCGCGAAACTGTAAAGGCTCGCCGCAAGGACGTACTCGCGAAGTGTTACGGAGGAGACATCACCCGTAAGCGCAAGCTGCTTGAAAAGCAAAAAGAAGGTAAGAAGCGTATGAAGAACCTGGGAAGAGTGGAAGTTCCTCAGGAGGCATTCGTTGCTGCCTTGAAGCTAGAAGACTGACCCAAGACATCTGGCACTCAGTAGAATTGAGTGCCAAAGGGGAAAGTATGGCTCGTCGTTCAACCAAAGCACCTAAATCGACACCTGCTGACCTCGACGCGCGTAAAGCCAAGATTCTCGAGTCTGTTGTTGTTGAGCATGTCGCTACCGCCATGCCGGTCGGCTCCTCATCTGTAGCGAGTGCGCCAGGACTAGAAGTTTCTCCAGCGACTGTTCGCTCTGAGATGGTCACACTTGAGCGAGAGGGATTCCTCACCCAACCGCACACGTCAGCTGGACGAATTCCTACTGACAAGGGCTACCGGTACTTTGTTGATCACCTGCAGTCTGGGGTCCTCGGTCAAGCGCAACAACATCAGGTAAAGGATTTCTTCTCCAATGTTCGCGGCGAAGTTGAAGATGTGCTTGAACAGACGTCAACTCTGCTCACCAAAATGACGAGCTACACCTCAGTAGTAGTGGGCGCTGGCCACAGTCAAGCAAAAATTCTCAGCGTGCAGCTTGTTAACCTCGATGCACGCCACCAGCTTCTGGTAACAGTGTTCTCAGATGGACTGGTATTAAAGAACAGTGTCATGGCATCATTCGATGCTTCGCACGAAGAAGTCGCCGAAGCTTCAAAGCAGCTCAATGCACTTCTCATCGGAACAACACTTGGTGAAAGCATTCAGGTTCCGTCGCGCGCTGACAACGTGGCCGTTCTCGTCCGTGACGCTGCAAGCATTCTTCATAAAGAAAAGCCAACGACTGAAGGCGAACAGGTCTACATCGGTGGTTCTTCCAAAGTTGCTGAATCATTTGACGGTGTGGAAACTGTGCAGAAAGTTTTGAGCATTCTCGAACAAGAACTTCTCGTAGTTTCTCTTGTCCAAGACATCCTGGAACAAGGCATCTCAGTATCAATTGGTGCTGAAAACGGTTACGAGCCGTTATCTGCAGCTTCGGTGATTGTCGCTCCGGTGACTATTGATGGCAATGCAGTTGGCGCGGTTGGTCTTCTCGGGCCAACTCGTATGAAGTACCGCGAAGCAATGACTGCAGCCGAAACAGTTTCTAAGCATCTCACTCGACACTTCGGTGGAGAAGATCTTGTCTAATTCAGATTTATACGCAATTCTCGAAGTAGATCGCAATGTCTCTCAAGACGATCTAAAGAAGTCATATCGTCGTCTCGCGCGTCAACTTCACCCAGATGCAAACCCTGGCGATGATGCGGCTGAAGCTCGCTTCAAGGAAGTCTCCCAAGCGTACGAAATTCTTTCTGATCCTGAACGCAGATCGAACTACGACCGCTTTGGATCTGACGTAGGTGCTGGAGGCAATCCTTTCGGGGGTGGTTCGGTACAAGATATCTTCGACATGTTCTTTGGCGGCATGGGTGGTCGCCAGCAACAGCGCGGGGGCCCACAACCAGGTCCTGACGCTGAAGTTGCTTTAGACATCACGCTTGACGAAGCAGCATTTGGCGCAACAAAAGAATTGACCGTAACTCTTCCAGTTGGATGCGAGACGTGTGGTGGCAATGGTTGTGCAGATGGCTCGTCACCAGTTACATGTGTTGAGTGTGCGGGAATGGGTGTTGTCCAGCGCATTCGCAACTCAATCTTGGGACAAATGGTCACCTCATCGCCTTGTTCACGTTGCAACGGTATGGGATCTCGAATTGACTCACCGTGCAAAGACTGTCGAGGCGATGGTCGCCGAAATGACACCGTGACCATGAAGGTACAAATACCTGCTGGTGTTGAAAATGGCTCAACCATGCGACTGCAAGACCGTGGACCAGCCGGTGTACGAGGCGGCGGGAATGGTCGACTCTTTGTACACCTACGTGTAGCTGACGACCCTAGATTTGAGCGCGACGGAAGCGACCTTCACCACGAAGCGCGTATTTCATTTACCCAGGCAGTGCTTGGAACAACAATCGAAGTGCCAACACTTCGTTCAACTCACATGATTGAAGTTGAACCAGGAACGCAAACAGGAAAGGTGCACCGAATCAGACACGAAGGTATTGAGCATTTACACGGCCGCGGCCATGGCGATCTCTTTGTTCACCTCGTAGTTGATGTTCCTACGAAGCTTGACGACACATCTGAAGAGCTACTTCGAAAGCTTGCTGAACATCGTGGTGAATCAGTCAGTGAAAAGGGCGGACTCTTTCATCGACGTGGGTCGAAAAAGTGAGCAGTGAACTTTGGCAGCGCAGAATTGATGCGCTTGGTCAGTTCCGAGTTCAAAATCCTGAGCGCCCAGAGCTCACCAAGGATGACGAACACCATCTACGAACAGTGCTTCGAGCAAAAAGTGGCGAAGAAATTGTTGTTACTAATGGCCAAGGCTCATGGTCTCTATGTGAGGTCACAGATTCGAGCATCACTCGCGTAACACCAGTTGAAACTGACCTAGCAACGAAAGAAACTGTTTTGTATCTCGTCCCACTAAAGGGAGACCGAAGTGAATGGGTTGTTGCTAAAGCAACCGAGCTCGGAGTAAGTCGAATTGTTCCACTAATGAGTAGCCGTATTGCGGTGAAGTTCAAGGGCGATGTAAAGGACAAAGTGTTGTCGAGGTGGCGTCGCATTGCTGCTGAGTCATGTGGTCAGTGCCGCAGGACATACGACATTGTTATTGATGAACCAGTACACATAAGTGACGTTCCGGTGAACGTTTGTGTTGCCGATTTTGGTGGAACGAGTGACTGGAGCGGTGTCCAAGCCGTAGCCATTGGTCCTGAAGGTGGCTGGTCGCCTGAAGAATGGGGCACAGAGCGTACAAAGCTCAGCCTGGGTCCAACCGTCCTTCGAGGCGACACCGCCGGGGTAGTAGCGGCATCGCTTCTGGCCTACGGGGCTGGGGACTGGGGATTTACCCTAAATAGCCGCTCACATGAGTAATGATGTTTACAACACATGAGTGATTGCCTGTTTTGCAAAATAGTTGCGGGAGAGATTCCGTCGAAGACTGTCGCACAGAGTGACACCGCGTACGCGTTCTATGACATTGCCCCTCAGGCCCCCGTGCACGTTCTAGTGATTCCAAAACAACACATTGCAACTGCTGGTCACGTCACTAGTGACCATGGTGGCATTGTTGATGATCTTTTTCTACTCGCTCAAGAAGTTGTTGAGCTCGAAGGAATCAAAGAAAGCGGATACCGACTTGTTTTTAATATCGGTGAAGACGCGCAAATGACCGTGCCCCACTTACACATGCATGTGCTGGGTGGACGCAGATTGGACTGGCCCCCAGGATGACCTTTGATGCCAAAGCCGAAGAGGCTATGACGGCGACCACCTTTGTACCAAACACGCACCTCATGTCAGGGTTGCTAGGACCGAGAGATGAACACCTTCGAGTAATTGAAAGGTCATTTCCTGCTTCCAAGATTCGTGTTCAAGGTAATCAGATCTCTGTCACGGGACCTGATGCAGCAAAAGTACTTCGACTCTTTGATGAGCTTGTACTTGTTCTTGAAAGTGGTCAAGCGCTCGACGTAATAAAAATCTCACGCACAATAGACATGGTCGCTGACGACCTACGTCCAAGTGAAGTCCTAAAGCACGAAGTGGTTCGTGGCGCCAAGGGTAAAGCCATCCGCCCATCAACTGCTGGCCAGAAGCGCTACACCGATGCCATTGATTCATCAATCATCACCTTTGGAATTGGACCAGCAGGAACTGGAAAGAGTTACTTAGCCGTGGCACAAGCAGTGCAAGCACTACATCGCCGACAAGTAAACCGAATTGTCCTTACTCGTCCTGCTGTTGAAGCTGGTGAACACCTTGGTTTCTTGCCAGGTGACCTAATGGCCAAGATTGATCCTTACCTTCGCCCTCTCTACGACGCGCTCTATGACATGGTTGGCCCTGAAGGTGCGCAGCGCATGATTGCTAATGGGACCATTGAAGTTGCACCACTCGCATTCATGCGAGGAAGAACTCTAAATGACTCCTTCATAATTCTTGACGAAGCACAGAACACAACTCCTGAACAGATGAAGATGTTCCTCACACGTATTGGCTTTAATTCAAAGGCAGTCGTAACAGGTGACGTAACTCAGGTTGACCTCAATGGCAAACCGAGCGGACTCGCGAACATTGAGAAAATTCTTTGGAATGTTGATGGCATTAGTTTTATTCACCTTGGCGCAAAAGATGTTGTGCGCCACCGTATTGTTGCGGACATTGTCACCGCATTCGACAACTACCAGTCATGACCATTGATATTTACGCTGCCGATGAGCAGCACGAGTTCGATATTGATCTTGAACGCTGGATTGCTCTCGCTCAAGGAGCGCTAAGCGACGAAGGTGTGCGGGGTCTCGCTGAAGTTTCGTTAATTTTCTCTGACGAGCCAACTATTGCTGCATTGAATAAACAGTTCATGGGCAAAGATGGCCCAACCGATGTACTCAGCTTTCCAATTGATAATGAACCCGAGCCAACAGGGCGAGTTCCAGATGCTGGCGGCAGCGGCCCGGGCGAGCCACCAGCCTTAGAGATTCCCCAACTAGTAGGAGATATTGTTATCTGCCCTTCAGTTGCAGCACGCAATGCGATTGAGCATGAATGCACGTTTGATGATGAAGTTGCCTTACTAGTAGTTCATGGCGTGTTGCACCTCCTTGGTTGGGACCACATGGTTGATGAAGAAGCAGAACGGATGGAAGCTCGTGAACGCGAACTTCTCAGCCGTCACTACCGAAAGAATGAATCATGATTGCAACTGCCTGGTCTACTGGCGACACCTATTTATCAGTAACAGTTCTTGCGCTACTTCTCATGGCCGGATTCTTTGCCTTGGCAGAAACTGCACTTGTTCGCATGAACAAGTCTCGGGCACGCTCACTTCGAGATGAAGGACGTCGTGGAGGTAGGGCACTCGTGCAGCTTGCCGAAGCTCCTGAGAAGTTCCTAAATCCTTTGCTCCTACTCATCCTTATTTGTCAGCTTGTTTCAGCAACCATGGTTGGTGTGCTTGCAGAACGTTTATTTGGCGCGGCGGGAGTATTTGTTGCGACTGTTGGTGAAGTTTTAGTGATCTTTGTGATCTTTGAAGCAATTCCGAAAAACTATGCAGTGCAGCACCCAGATAAATCTGCGCTCTCAACCGCACCGATTGTTGGAAGCATTCTTAAGTTCTGGCCAATCAAATGGATCTCTCGTCTTCTGCTCGCAATTGCCGATGGTGCGATTGGACTACTTGGCGAAAGCACAAGTTCACATCGAATGACTGAATCTGAAGTGCTCGCAATGGCTGACGTTGCACATGAAGATGAAGCAATCGCTTCTGAAGAACGAAACTTTATTCACTCAGTGATTGAATTCGGTGACACGATTGTTCGAGAAATCATGGTGCCACGTACTGACATTGTTGAATTATCTGCGAATGCAACTGTTCGCGAAGCTTTAGATCTAGCAATCACTACAGGGCGAACACGCATTCCAGTTACTGGTGAAGACATTGATGATGTTGTAGGGATTGTCAATCTTCGACACCTTGCGGGTCTTGTTGCAGAAGGACGTGGCGACGAGTCAATCAGTGTTGGAATGGGCGAGCCACGATTTGTTCCCGAAACAAAAAAGGTTGCGCTGCTACTTACCGAGATTCGTCAAGCCAAAACCCACATGTGCATTGTTATTGACGAACACGGTGGAACAGCTGGTCTCGTGACTCTTGAAGACATTTTGGAAGAGCTGGTTGGTGAAATCACCGATGAATCTGACCCAGTCGAGGTTGAAGAAGAAATTCAGTCAATTGAAGCTGGAATTGTCGTCAGTGGCCGAGAAAACATCGACGACGTCAATGATGAATACTCGCTCTCTCTACCTACCGGTGCTTGGGACACAGTTGGCGGATTAGTACTCGACCTCGCTGGTGACGTCCCAGAAGTGGGAGACTCTTTTGATACCGAGCACTATCGCTTGACTGTGGTCCGCATTGACGGAGTACGTATCGAAGAGGTTCTTATTGAACCAGTACAGGAGCAGGAGTGACGAAGTCTGGATTCGCGGCGATTCTTGGTCGCCCGAACGTTGGTAAGTCAACGCTCATCAATCAAATAATCGGAACAAAAATTTCGATTACATCGTCAACACCTAATACGACTCGTAACGCAATTAGAGGAGTATTCACTGAAGGTGACATTCAGGTCATCTTTGTAGACACTCCTGGAATTCACCGCCCTAAGACCTCTCTCGGTGGTCGACTTAACGCCACGGCCAGAACTGCAGCTGAAGGTGTAGATGTTGTTATGGCTGTCATTGAAGCTGGCGCATCAATTGGCCCAGGGGACCGCACAGTTATTCAAGCAATGCTCGAATCTGCTCGTCACCCAAATGGTCCTCGTCCAGTGTTGATTGTTAACAAAATGGATAAGCCAGGACGTGAAGCAGTCGCTAAGCAACTTATGGCCGCAACTGTCGCGGTGCAAGAAATTGCTGAAGAGCGATCACTCACAGCTGTCATTCCACGCGTTGAGTATTTCCCGGTTTCAGCCAAGACTGGTGAAGGAACGACAGAGCTGTTGAAGTACGTGATGGCCGCAATGCCTGACTCACCATTTCTATTCCCCGAGGATGAAGTTTCTGATGTACCAGAAGCAATCTGGGTGGCTGAACTTGTTCGTGAACAGTTAGTTCGAAAGACCAAGCAAGAGTTACCGCACTCAATTCACTGTCGCGTTACTGAGTTTGAATGGCCACATATCACTGTAGAAATTCTGGTGGAACGTGAAAGCCAAAAAGGAATGGTTATTGGAAAAGGCGGCCAACTCCTGAAAGATGTTGGGATCGCAGCTCGTCGTCAACTTCCTGAAGGCTGCTTTTTAGAGCTAAAAGTGTCAGTCGAGCCTGGTTGGCAAAAGCGTGACGACATGCTCGACCGTTTCGGTTACTAAATACTTTCAAGGAACGAAACAACTTCAGCTTTATCGCGAGTGCGTTTCATTGGTGGAAGTTTCTTAAACATTGCACCGCGATATCGTGCTTCTGCGAGTCTTGTGTCAAGCACAGCAACTACGCCTCGGTCCGTTTTTGAGCGGATGAGTCGTCCAACACCTTGTGCCAGCAACATTGAAGCTCTGGGTAGGTCAACTTCCATGAAGGGGTTTGTTGACTGTTCTCGTCGTGCTTCTGCGAGTGGATCCCCTGGAACACTGAAGGGGAGTCGGTCAATTGTTACCAAGCTGAGTGAGTGGCCAGGGACGTCAATGCCTTGCCAAAAGCTGGCAACCGCGAAGAGGCTCGCTTCAGAGATGTCGCGGAACTGCTCAATTATTCGCTGACGCGACAATGTTCCCTGGACCAGGATTGGTGTCGGTACTCGTTCTTTTACTGCTTCAGAAACCCTGTTCATGACAGAGCGATTCGTAAAGAGTGCCAGAGTTCGACCCTTTGCCGCAGTGATTAGATCGACGAGCTCTTCAATAATCGCTGCCTCTGCGCTGTCTTCATTGCGACCTGGAAAGTTATCTGGAACATAAAGCAATGAGTTTGATTGGTAGTCGAATGGACTGTCGAAATGTTCGACCACGCAGTCATCTTCGAGCCCCAAACTCTTTGGCAGTGAATCAGGAATCGTGGCACTAGTTAGCACCGCTGTAACGCTGCCCCACAGATCATCATGAAGACGAGGGCCAACGTCCACGAGCGAAACTTCAATCTCAATTTCTCGTTCACGCTTCACCAGGAAGAGGAGTTCTCCCTTTTTGAGGCTGTTGATGCGAGCCAGATCATTATTTAGATGAACAGCAGGCCCAAGTGTTCGTATTCGTCGAGCTTCTTCATCGGGGTCAGTAATAGTGACCGCTCTAATGGCTTCAATAATTTGAGTAACGAGTTCTGTCGCCGCCGCTATTTCTCGTGCGCAGTCTTCATTTAATCCAGTGAGTTCATTACTCTCGAACTGAATTTCAAGTGAAGTTGAAAGTCGGTCCGCCGCCACCACAAGGTCAAGGCACTTATTTACATAGTCATTTCCAAGCAGTGGCCGAGCAACGCCTGCGAGCGCACGAAGACGCTGTGGGGTTAGTGAAGTGCCAAGAAGTGATGCGAAGATATCGAGAACTTCGTGCGCTTCATCGAAGACTACAAATTCATGCGCTGGAAGCAGCATGGCGCCTGATGCTAAGTGTGCGGCATAGAGGTGCGTGTTGACAATCAAGATGTTGCTATCTGCGGCACGGTCTTTGGCAAGTTCAGCAAAACAGTTTCCACCTTGTGGACACTGGGCACGGCCCAAACACTCTTGCGGTGTTACTGAAAGCCCTCGCCATGCTCTGGAGTCGATTTCGAAAGGAATTTCATCACGATCACCGGTCGTAGTTTCATTTGACCAAGCAAGGATTCTCCTCATCTGGTCAGCTACGCCTTTTGGAACTTCAGAGCCATCATCAAAACTCATCTGAGCTCCACCGCTAACACTTTGCGCACGGTTTCTACAGAGATAGTTCTGCTTGCCCTTCAGAATTGCAACTTTTGTTCGACTGGAAAATTGCGCAACGGTTGGCGCATCTTTTGAAAAGAGTTGGTCCTGGAGATTTTTCGTGGCAGTTGCGATGACGACTCGGTGCCCACTCATTGCGGCTGGAATAAGGTAGGCGAGGGATTTTCCAACACCAGTGCCTGCTTCAACGACTAGATGTTTTCTGCGTGAAAATGCGGCTGCAACTGCGCGAACCATATTCCGTTGGCCATCGCGGCTTTCCCCGCCACCCGGCAAGTTCATGGTGATCCGGTCTAAAAGTTCGAGCGCACGTTCGGCGTCAATCTCAACGACATCTTCGTCCAGCTGAATTCCACGGTCCTCAGACTGCTCTACGTAGGGCATGTCGTCATCTGGGTCGAAGGATTCCACGAGTCGACCTTAGAGGGTTAAGTGCAGCCCTTTTACTGATTGGGGCTAGGTTTTATGTGTGCCTGATCCACGTCCAGTCCCGGTTCCACGCTCCATAGAGCGTTCTGACGTACCCCAGCACATTGCAGTGGTGATGGATGGCAATGGTCGCTGGGCTCAGCGTCAAGGTCTTGCCCGCACAGAAGGCCATGGTGCAGGGGAAGCCTCAATTGTCGACACTGTCTATGGTGCACTGAGCATTGGAGTTAAAGCTCTCACTCTCTACGCTTTCTCAACTGAAAACTGGCGACGACCAGTTGATGAAGTTCGCTACTTAATGAATTTCAATCGAAATCTTATGGAGCGGCGTCAGCATGAACTACACGCTGAGGGCGTTCGAATTGTTTTTTCTGGTCGACGTGACTGGCGTGTTCCAAAGGGTGTGCTCAAGCGCATTGAAGAAGCCGAAGAACTAACGAAAAAGAACAAAATCATGACGCTCAATATTGCTTTTAACTATGGCGGAAGAGCTGAGATTGTCGATGCAGTCCAACAGCTCGTCAAAGACAAAGTTCCAGCTAACAAGATTGATGAAAAAGCTATTCGCGCTCGTCTTTATCACCCAGAAATTGCGGATCCGGATCTTGTGATTAGAACATCAGGGGAATACCGAACTTCAAACTTTCTTCTATGGGAAATGGCGTATACCGAAATGGTTTTCACAGATGTTCTCTGGCCGGACTTTCGTCGGGAAGACTTGTTCAAGGCTGTAGAAGAATTTCAGCAAAGAGAACGTCGCTTTGGAGGATTAGACAAATGAGAGTAACAAAGACTGTTCTTGTTCTTCTGACAATCATTTACGCCTTCTTGTGGTTCTTGGAAATAAATGGAGTTACAAGTCTTTTGACTCCATTGGCAATTCCACCAATTTTGGCTGTTCTTATTCTCGGTGGCCTTGCGCTCGACCGTTTCCTTGGTGTGAAGCCTCACAAGCCAAAGTGGAATGACTCGGATGATGAGACGGAGAAGTGAACGAACTAAAAGACGATGCAGTGGTGCTTCGGACATATAAGTCCGGAGAATCAGATCGCGTTGTTGTGCTGTGGACGAGAAGCCACGGAAAAATACGAGTTCTTGCAAAAGGCATTCGTAAAACTACGAGCAAACTAGGCGGCACACTCGAAGCACTTAGTTATGTCCGAGTCCACTTGGCACAGTCCAGGGGAGATTTCTACATTGCTAAAAATGTTCAGCATGTTGAGAGACTTGAAACTCTAAGAGGTGACTACGACCGAATAAACGCTGGCTACGGCGTGGTTGAAGTCGTTGATGCAATCCCCAGTGATGATGTTGCTGATGAAGGAATATTTGACCTACTGACTCGTGTGTTAGTCACCTTGGATAATCCTGACTATTTCCCAGCTCTTGTTCCCGCATCATTTTATTTCAAACTCCTCGCTCACGATGGTTCTGAGCCAGTAGTTGATTGCTGCGTCAATTGTGAAAAAGTTGGCCCGCTCGTTTCTTTCGACGCACAAATGGGCGGCACGCTCTGTGCTGTTTGTCGCTCGGGGCTTTCATTGAGCCCAGATGGACTCACACTTATAAGAAGAATCCTTGGCGGAGATTTGGCAGGCGTTCTTCGAGAGCAGTCACCAGTTGGAGCCGGGGAAGTGATGTCAATTGCCCAAGAGTCAATTGAGCAGCATTTTGGCAAACGGCTAAAAGTAGCGAGGTCTACGCCTCCGCTCTCTGGACCACCAAGCGCACGGTAGGGTCGCATCCGTGTCATCTATCTTCTGGTTCCGCCGAGACCTTCGCCTGGCTGATAATCCGGCATTAGTTGCAGCCGTACAAGCAGGAGACGGTGATGTTGTTCCAGTTTGGATAATTGACACGACCTTTTCCTCGCCCGCTGGCCCTAACCGCATCAACTACTTGTTTAAGACTCTCGAGTCTCTAAACACGTCACTTGACGACAAGTTGAGTATTCGATGTGGCGATCCGGCGAAGGAACTGCTTGCACTCGCTAAAGAAGTAGGGGCCAAAGAAATATTTGCGACAGGTGACTACGCGCCAAAGGGCCAAGAACGAGATGCACGCGTTGCTGCTGCTCTTAAAAGTGCCGGAATAGAACTCCGCTTTATTGATTCACCGTATTCAGTTCTTCCTGGGACAGTGACCACACAAACTGGAACACCTTGTCGAGTTTTCACTGCATTTCGTCGTGGCTGGGAGCAACAACCACTCGCTAATCCGCTGAGTGCACCATCGGGTGTTTCATGGACCAAGGGATCTTCAGTTTCACTTGACGAACTTGTGAAGCATTCAGCTTCAAAGCGACCTCACTACTTTGGTGACCTTGGTCTTGTTGAGGCAAAGAGTATTCCAAATGTTGGTGAAGCTGCAGCGCACCAACAGCTCGAACACTTCCTGCCTTCAGTAGATGACTACAACGACGCAAGAAATATTCCTTCGATTGATGGCGTTAGCCGCTTAAGTCCTCATTTACGCTTCGGCACGATTCACCCTCGCCAAATACTTGGCGTCGTAGATGGAATGTCAACGGGAAGAGTTCAGTACCGGTCTGAGATCTGCTGGAGAGAGTTCTATGCCGATGTGTTATTCCATAATCCTCAGGCAGTTCGAAATAACTTGATCCCCACAATGGATCATCTACGAATTGACCGAGATGACAAAGCTGTTGAGCGATTTCAAACCTGGGCAAAAGGTGAGACTGGCTATCGCATGGTTGA
>CAIJWX010000058.1:0-5616 GCA_903824535.1 uncultured Actinomycetes bacterium
CGAGCCCTCTGTCAGAATTGAACTGACGACCCCTTCCTTACCATGGAAGTGCTCTACCACTGAGCTAAGAGGGCAACACGTTAAAAAACACGCGAGAAGAGATGTTACTCCGAAAAAGGCCAAAATTTCCAACCGGCCTGGGAGTACCCTTAAGAGTCATGAGAACTCGCTTGGTTGAACTCGCCGATGCCCAGGCGCTACTTAATATCTACAACCCCGAAGTCGTTGAAACGACGGTAACTTTCGATCTCGTAGCTCGAACCTTCGAAGAGCAAGAAGAGTGGATCCAAGCTCACCTAACCATTCATCCCTGCATAGTTGCGATCAATGAAGAGGACGATTTGGGTGAAATCGGAGCTCGTGGGGAGAAAATCCTAGGATTCGCCGTTGTGTCCCCCTTTAGGGAGCGACCTGCCTATTTAACAACAGTAGAGAACTCTGTTTACGTAATGAGGGCTGCTCGTGGCCGTGGTGTTGGTGAAAAACTTCTTCGCGACTTAATCGACGAGGCAAAAGATTCTGGGTTCCACACTCTTATTGCTCGAATAGTCGGTGAGAACAGTGGATCAATCAAACTTCATGAGAAGTGTGGATTCAAACTTGTTGGCACCGAAATTGAAGTTGGACGTAAGCACGGACTTTGGCTCGACGTTGTTGAGTATCAATACGTTGTTCCTGAACGACGCTAAGCGTCTAGTTCAATTTTATTTTCTGGCCACGACCACTGTGTCCAGCGACCCATTGGCATAACCAACATTCCTGCAACTATCACCACTGCTGCTGCAATGACCAGCGGATTGCTGTGAACCAAGTCTGCGAGCAACTGTCTCCCACCAGGTAGGCCAATGAATGGTCCGGTGATGGAGAGAAACAAAAGCCAGAAGTGTTCGCGACCCTTGTAGCTCGCTGCCATCAATACAAGTCCCCATGCGAGATACCAAGGCTGAACAACTGGACCAAGTTCTACAAACAACACGAGCACCAGCGCAAGTGAGCGAACCCAACCACGCTTCTCACCGTGCAGCAACATCCACACCATGAAACCAACTGCACTAAGCAGTCCTATGAAGCGCCAAACAGAAATTGTCGAGGTGACACTTATGCCTGTTAGTCCCACCGAATGTAAAAGATTCCCAGTCGCCATTCCTAGCGCAGTCATTGGAGCCGCCCATGACCTCACTGTTCCATTCGATAGAAGATTATTCACCCATCCGAATCCGAATCCTGCGCACCATGTCCACACACCGAGCACTACTGCGGTGAGCGCAACACTTTTCAAAATGGGTTTGATGCGTTCACGAACTGATGCCTGTTCTCCGAGCCACGTCCAAGCAACAAACGCCAGTCCAATCGCCGCCGGAGCTTTAATCGCCGCAGCACACGCACAAAGAGCAACCGCCCAGACCATCTTCTTTCGAATTGCAAAGGCAACACCAAGAACTAGAAAACCAGCCATAAGACCGTCATTATGGGCACTTCCAACAATTGTGAGCAGCACCAGTGGGTTAAGCGCACTAAGTACAAACGCCTCGCCCGGGTCACGCTTGAGTGATGAAGCAAGCATCGCAACACCAACGCCAATCATCACTACAGCCAAAACTTCAAGGAGTCGAAGGCCAACAACGGTTGCTAACTGATGATGTCGTGTGATCTTGTTAATCGTTCCGTCAATAAAAAGAAAAAATGGTCCGTACGGTGCTGGAGCATTTCCCCACAATGGATCAACTGGATTTACGTAAGGGCTTGACCCCATTGAAAACGGTCCGAGAATGTACGGACTCAAGTGGTGACTCGTCATTTCACCTTGAGCGGCGTAACTGAATACGTCACGAGAAAACATTGGTGGACTAACAATCATTGGTGTTGCCCACAACAGCAACATCCACCAGAGCTTGTTCAGCGAGACACCAGGGTGAAGCTTCATTACTTCAGCTAGACGCAACCAGACTCGCATAAGAAGAAAAAGTCCCCCATACACAAGAACAATCGCAAACATGATTCGTGTTTCGCTCTGGGGGCCAACTGCTCCCTGTGATGGATCACCAAAGAACCATGTGTTGGCCATGTTCAATTTGAATGGTGAATTTGTGAATGATCCTCCAGCGAGAATCATTGACATGGCGACGAAACCTATTAGTGCTGGTTTCCATAAGAACGACCAGCCTTCAAAAGGCCCGGGCTGGAAGCGACCAAGCGGTGTGTAGCGATGCTCGAGGACTATGACACCTTGCTCGAAACGTCGTGCGAAACGTTCGTACACTCGACGAACTGCACTCGCTACTGACTTGAGTCGGTCCACGTAATTCCTTTCGCACTAATCAGAGACACCGTACTCCGAACTACTGCACTAGGGACGTGGCTAATTCAACGTAAATGTTGAATTAGCCCTTGGTGGGCCAGGAGGGATTTGAACCCCCGTAGGCAAAGCCGTCTGGTTTACAGCCAGATCCCATTGGCCACTCGGGCACTGACCCGTCGAGAATCCTACTTCGCATTGCTCCCTCACTTCCAACCGGCCTGCAGCATCTACCATTTAGCCATGCCTAGTTTTGACATTGTCTCCGAAATTGACCTGCAAGAAGTACGAAATGCAGTTGACCAAGCCAACCGAGAAGCATCGACTCGCTTCGACTTCAAGAACACCAACCCAGTAATTGAGTTCACTGAAAAGGAACTCAAGCTGGCCTGTTCAACAGAAGACAGACTTCGTGCGCTCTATCAGTTGCTAGAAGAAAAGCTCATCAAGCGTCAAGTGTCACTAAAGACACTTGACCCACAGAAGATCGAAGAAGCAAGCCAAGGGGCTGCACGTCAGCGTGTGATCTTGAAGGCTGGCATCTCTCAAGAAATCGGCAAGAAGATCAACAAGATGGTCAAAGAATTTGGAATTAAAAATCTAAGTTCTTCAATCCAAGGTGACCAGGTTCGCGTTACTGGCAAACAGCGCGACGATTTGCAGGCTGCAATGGCGAAGTTCAAGGAAGCTGAAATGGAAGTTCCACTTCAGTTCACTAACTTTCGCGACTAGTTAGTAGACGTTTCCTCAACAATTAGGTGTTCATCGATGTCACGAAGTTTGTTCGTGTGAAAAATTTTGTTGAAGATAACAATTTTGAGAACCCAAAAAATGCCGAAGCTCAGTAGGTTTACACCCGCGATCAACAACGTATTCACCAAGTGATGCCAGCTATGCGTACGAACGAGGTGTTTCACAAATGAAGCACCAATCATCGAAAATAAAATGCCAAGCCCTGAAATCGAGAGGTACGGAAGTACTTCTTTTCGAATATGACTTTTCCCTCTTTTGCCCCACGCCCATGTACGACTTAAGTAATAGGCAGGCAGAACTGCCAGAAGGTTCCCAAATAATGTGGCGCCGATAACTCCATGAATGATGTGAAACCCGTAGGAAACAACAATCCCTAGAAAAGAAACTGAAGTTGTAATAACCGAACTGAGCCCAAAGCGAATTAGTTTCTTTCCCTCATGGGTTTTAGACCATGCGAGAAGTTCACGAAAGTTCTTAGGCATGGGTGTAACTCTACTTCGATAAGGCCAAGCACGTCCCTAAGTCCAAGTAATACTTGCTGCCAACATTGGGCGTTCGCTGAAGTGTCAGAATAGATACATGTCTGAATCTTTAGAATTTCTTGTCAACCTTCTCGACCTAGAAGATATTGAAGTAAATATCTTCCGTGGGGTTCACCCTAAAGAAGAGCGCCAACGAACATTTGGTGGCCAAGTTGCAGCGCAGGCCCTAATGGCTGCCGGGCGCACAGTTGAAAATATAAAAGTTCACTCGCTTCACTCTTACTTCTTGCGCTCCGGAGACCCAACGACACCAATTCTTTATGAAGTTGACCGAATCCGTGATGGAAAAAGTTTTGCAACGCGCCGAGTAGTTGCAATCCAACACGGAAAAGCTATCTACAACATGCAGGCAAGTTTTCACAACGAAGAAGTGAGCCTCGAGCACCAAATTCCTATGCCTGATGCACCAGATCCTGAGTCAATTCTTCCTCTTTTTGAACGTGTGAAGAATGAAAAAGGTGCCATCGACGAATGGTTCAAACGTGAGCACCCAATTGATCAGCGATTTGTCGGTGAACTCCCATGGCACGCGAACAGAAGCAAGGAACCAAGCAAGCAGATTTGGATTAAGGCTGACGGAACGTTGCCTGACGATCCACTACTTCACGCATGTGTTGTTACGTACGCGAGTGACATGAGTTTGTTCGACACGATTCTTGCCCCACACTCCATTCGTTGGGACACCGGTGGGTTTATGGGCGCAAGCCTTGACCACTGCATGTGGTTCCACCGTGTTGTTCGAGCAGACCAGTGGCTTCTTTACGATACAGATTCACCAATCGCACATGGAGCGCGTGGCCTTGCTCGTGGATTCTTGTTTAACCAAGAAGGTCAACTCTGTGTTTCAATGGTTCAAGAAGGACTCACACGAGTCATTGAACCAAAGCTCATTAAGTAGTAGTTACTTACGATCCTTCATAGGAACGTAGTTGCGAACATCTTCACCAATGTAGAGCTGACGTGGGCGTGAAATCTTTACGTCTTGGTCAAGCAACTCTTGGTAGTGAGCAAGCCATCCAGCTGTACGTGGAATCGCAAACAAAACGGTGAACATTTCTATTGGGAATCCCATTGCCTGGTAAATAATTCCTGAGTAGAAGTCGACGTTTGGATAGAGACGACGTGAGATGAAGTAGTCATCTTTCAGCGCGATTTCTTCGAGCTTGAGTGCAATGTCAAGTAGTGGGTTCTTGCCAGTTACCTTGAACACGTCATCGGCAGTTTTCTTGATGATCGTCGCACGTGGGTCGAAGTTTTTGTACACACGGTGACCGAAACCTTGAAGCACAGCCTTGCCTTGCTTCACAGTTTCAATGTATGCAGGAATGTTTTCAATGCTGCCAATTTGATTCAGCATCTTCAGCACTGCTTCATTGGCGCCACCATGACGTGGTCCGTACAACGTTGCAGTAGCTGCAGCAGTTGAAACGTACGGGTCTGCGTGGGCAGATCCAGCAACACGCATTGCAGTTGTTCCTGCATTTTGTTCATGGTCTGCGTGGAGAATAAATAGAACGTCAAGAGCCTTTGCAAGAACTGGATCTGGTTCGAAACGAGGTTCTGCAATCTTCCACATCATTGATAGGAAGTTCTCCGTGTAACCAAGACTGTTGTCAGGGTAAACGAAAGGCATTCCAACTGAGAATCGGTGTGCTGCAGCAGCGAGTGTTGGCATCTTTGCAATGAGTCGAACAATTTGGCGATTCAATGTTTCTTGTTCATCAAGAACTTTTGAGTCCTTGTAGTACGTAGAAAGTGCAGCAACCGCTGAAACAAGCATTCCCATTGGGTGCGCGTCGTAGTTGAATCCTTCTAGGAAGCGCTTACGAACGTTTTCATGAATGTAGGTGTGGTGCGTAACTTCTTTGCTCCATGCAGCTGACTGTTCAGCATTTGGAAGCTCACCGTGAATAAGTAGGTAAGCAACTTCTAGGTATGTTGAGTGCTCGGCGAGCTGCTCAATTGGGTAACCACGGTAACGAAGAATTCCAGCTTCACCGTCAAGATACGTAATAGAAGATTCAG
>CAIJWX010000059.1:0-3218 GCA_903824535.1 uncultured Actinomycetes bacterium
ACCGTAGTGAGTGTTACTTCGTACAATCTTTCTCTCGCCACACTTTTATCAGTAGCTCGATCAATTCGTTGAGTCTCTAATGGTCGGGAAGGGGGGATTCGAACCCCCGGCCTCCTGGTCCCAAACCAGGCGCGCTAACCAAGCTGCGCTACTTCCCGTGAACTGCAGACCTCCACGTTACACGCTGTAGAAGACTCGCCTTGAAAGTGACCAGTCTCTAGGCTCCTTAGAAAACGATAGGAGAGCTGTGGCGTACGAGTGGATCATTGACTCATTGGAAGACACGTGGACGCAAATCGACCGACTTGTGCGACCACAACCGGAGCAGGCGTATGACGCACTCACTCCATGTCCGGGGTGGAGTGTTCGAGATATTTTGAGCCACTTGCTTGGATTTGAATTGATGCTTTCTGGCGGAGCAGTTCCAACGTACGAAGGTGAAATGCCCCCGCACGTAAAAAATTCAATAGGTGAGCTGAATGAAGCGTTTGTTCAGGACAATCGAAATCTCCCCGGTATTGAAGTACTCGACAAATTTGTTAGTGCAACGAATGACTCAATTAAACGACTTCGTGCACTTAGTGATGAAGAGTGGGAAGTAGTTGGCTGGAGCCCAGAAGGTGACAAACCATTTTTTCGTTTTCAAGAGATTCGTATTTTTGATTCATGGATTCATATGCAAGATATTCGTGACGCGCTTCTACAACCAGCAGACGACCACGGGACTGGTGAAGAAGTTGTCGTAAACCGCTTTGAAGGAGCCATCCCTTACATCTTGGGCAAGAAGATGAAATGTGCAGAAGGCACACTCGTTCAGTTGAATCTCACGGGCAGGCTCGGGCGACTGCTGATGTTCAAGGTTGTTGATGGCCGGTGTGCTCCAGTCGCTACCAGTGAAGAAGTACCGAATCTGGAGATCTCCACCCCCGTTGCACTCTTTTGGCGGCGCTGCGCTGGGCGCATAAGCGCAGAGGCCTTTCTTAACGCCTCTGCGACTGATGTCCGTGGCGATAAGGCCTTGGCAAAAGCCTTTAGCGACGCCATGCCCATTGTGATTTAGAGATTTCGCTTTCAGCCGGTAGGCTCTATAACCCGATGCGCGCAACTTCATCAACTCTAGATAACAACCGAATAAAGCTCACCATTGAGGTCGACGAAACCGAAATGAATGAAGCCATGGAGAGTGCTGCGAAGTCACTTTCGAGGCAGGTTTCTATTAAAGGTTTCCGTAAGGGCAAAGTGCCAAAGAATGTATTGATTGCTCACCTTGGTGGCATCGAAGCGCTTCGTGCCGAAGCAATTCGTGAATCAATGCCTGACTTTTATGCTCACGCAGTTTCTGACACACTGACTGACCCAATTGGACAACCAGACATCAATGTCACCTCAGGTGAAGAATCTGGTCCACTTACATTTGAAGCTGAAGTTGAAGTACGACCTGAAGCAAGCATCAAGGGTCACCGTGAACTTCGAGTTGAAATTCCATCGCCGAACGTCACTGACGCAGAAGTCTTGAAGCAAATTGACAGGTTCCGTGAAGCTGATGCAGAACTTAGTGAAGTAGATCGTCCAATCGCATTGAATGATCTTGTAACCATGGACGTTCGTGTTCAGAAGCTGGACTCTGAAGATGAGCCACTCGAAATGTCTGACTACATGTACACCGTTGGTTCTGGGGTTATCACTGAAGGTGTTGACGAACTCATTGTTGGTCTTAAGGCTGGAGAAGACCTGAAACTAAATGGAACATTTGGTGCCGGCGAAACTGCAACATACGAGCTGAAGTTAAAGCAAGTTAAAGAGCGCGTCATGCCTGAACTCAATGACGAATGGGTAGAAGAAAACACTGAGTGGAAAACTGTTGATGAAATGCGTGAGCAGATTATTTCGCAAATGCGCAAGATGAAGGTTGTCGAAGCTCAGATGTCTCAGCGCGACTCCGTTCTGGTGGCGCTTAGTGATCTTGTTCCAGTGGAAATTGCGCCTGAACTGTTGATTTCGAGCGAAACTAATGAGCGTCTGCACGACCTTGGTCACCGCCTTTCTCAGCAGAACCTCACCCTTGACACGTTCTTGCAGATCACAAATCAGTCTCCTGACGACCTCTTGGCAACGCTTCGCGCTGACGCCGTTCGTGCTGTTCGAATCGACCTCGCACTTCGCGCACTCGTAAAGGCTGAGAAAATTCAACCAACTGATGAAGAAGTTGAAGAAGAACTGATCTCAACAGCTGAAGCAATGAGCACCAAGCCAGAGATTCTTCGACAAAATCTTCGTGACTCTGGCCGAGTAGTTACCTTCCGTGCTGAAGTTGCCAAAATGAAGGCTTCTCGTTGGCTAAGTGACAACGTGACCTTCGTTGACCCTGATGGCGTGGAAATTGACCGCGAACTTCTCAAGGTTGACCAAAGTCAAGACTTAGACGCATAAGGTAGAAGAGTGAACGAACACTTCAAAGCAATGAATTACCTCGTACCTACGGTTATTGAAACATCAAACCGAGGCGAGCGTGCCTACGACCTCTACAGCCGTCTCTTGAAGGAACGCATCATCTTCATTGGAACGGGTATTGATGACACCATCGCAAACCTCATCTGTGCACAGATGCTCTTCCTAGAGTCAGAAGACCCTGACAAGGACATCAACCTCTACATCAACTCACCTGGTGGAGAAATCACCGCACTCTTTGCTATCTACGACACGATGAAGTACGTCAAGCCTGACGTCTCAACATTCTGCTTCGGACAAGCTGCATCTGCTGCAGCAGTACTTCTTGGTGCTGGTGCGAAGGGTAAGCGCTACGCGCTTCCTCACTCACGCGTACTAATGCACCAACCTTGGGGTGGTGTAGGTGGACAAGCAACTGACATCGAAATTCAGGCACGTGAAATTCTTCATATGAAAGACACACTCAATGAGATGCTTGCTGCTGACACTGGTCAGAGCGTTGAGAAGGTAACAAAAGACACTGATCGTGACTTCATCATTAGTGCAGCACAGGCCGTTGAATACGGTCTCATTGACGAAGTGATCTCAAAGCGTCCATAGGTACCATTTTTTTGCCCCTTCACCTCCTAAGATGGAACAAGGCGGAGGTCGTGTCGGAGGTTTTCCGTGGCAAAGTTTGGCGAAAATAGCGACCTTATTAAGTGCAGTTTCTGCGCTAAAGGTCAAAAACAGGTTAAGAAGCTCATTGCTGGACCCAGTGTCTACATTTG
>CAIJWX010000060.1:0-15705 GCA_903824535.1 uncultured Actinomycetes bacterium
CAAGATCAAACGTGGGAGCGCGTGGCCCGCATGTTCTGGAAACAGGACACTTCCGAGGTAGATCGCTTAGATGGATGGCTACCCATCCTTCCGCAAGGAAGGTGGACAGAACCCCGCTTACAGGTCGTCTCACTATCCACTCAACACCCTTATCGAAGGCTTCTAGGCTGAGGGTCGTGTCTGACCTACTTCGCGGCGAAGAAATACTTGCCTGTGTTCATAAAGTGGCCCTCTCCAGAGGAGCTCCTTTTGATTTCACACGTGCACCGTCAAGTCCCGAAATGGAAAAACGTCGCAGGGACGCCGAAGATCTTCGTAACTCAGTACTTCGAGAAATAGCTGAAAATACTCCGGGTGCTGTTGAAGCTCGTGGTGTTGAAGACACTGAAGCACTCATGCAAAGTGGCACGGAGATAATCCTTCGTCCGCGACTGCGTGATGATCTTGCAGGCAAGCGCCGTGCGAACGTAAACATTCTTGTTCGCGTAGGTCGAGAAAATGAGAAGTTCATTTATGCGCCTGTTCTTGTCAAGAACAACGAAATAATCGAAACAGCGGTTACGCGAAGAGTTCTTGAAGGCTCGCTTCTAAAAATCCAGCCAAGTGAAGCCACCTACACCGGTGGCGTGGGTCCACGTTCAAACCTCACCGTTCAACGAAATGGCATTGTGCTTGCACACGCCACAAGAGTGCTGCAGTCACTTGGCCACGGTGACTCCAACGCACGTGTGGGGATGATTGATCGCAGTAAGCGTGTGTGGTGGTTTGAACTGAGCGGCAGCGATTATTCAAAGTTCAACTTGAGTTCATATGACGAGTACTACGCACAGCGGCTCAGCGTTGTTGAGGGTCACGAAAAATGGGAAAAAGGTGATGGCGACTTCCCCACAAAACCGTACTGGCACCGTGAATGTCTTGAATGTGAATTCGCTGCCAACTGTGAGGCTTCACTGCAAGCAATTGATGACGTCTCACTCACACGATTTTCAAAAGTAGATGAGCAACTCGCGCTGCATGAACTCGGTATTGATACTCGCGAACAACTTGCTCGTCTCGACCCTCATCGTGCTCGTCAGGCCAAAAACAAAGTTCTTAATCCAACTGAGCAGTATCCAGTCGAGGACTATTTAGGTAAGTCGGTCGAGAAACTAGACGACTTGATCTACCGTGCACGAGCACACGTACGTGGCAGCTACCTGCGCATTGTTGACGCGTCTGCACTCTCATGTCCAACAGCCGATGTAGAAGTTGATATTGATATGGAGAGCTACGACGATGGAACGTATCTTTGGGGCGCAAGCGTCACTCTAAACAGTCATGTAGAAGGCGTTGACGCTGGCTACCGCGCCTTCGTTGAGTGGGGAGAACTCACCGAGGATGCGGAATCAAAGATCTTCCAAGAATTTTGGGAGTGGTTTAGTGACATTCGAGAGAAGTGTGCGAAGCAGGGAAAGACCGTTGCTGGCTACTGCTTCTGGGCACAAGCTGAAGATGGGGCAATGAACCGAGCAGTTGAAAATCCTCTTGCGGGTGGGCCAACTCAAGAGGACCTCAAATCATTTCGCTCGCAGTCACCTTCACAGTGGATTGACATGCACGACATTGCCAAGCAGCAAATACAAACTGAAGGACCACTTGGCCTAAAGCAACTTGCCGTAGCGGCTGGGTTTAAGTGGCGAGACGAGAACCCCAGTGGCGAAGCTTCAATGCTGTGGTACGAAGTTGCAGTAAAAGACACCCCGGAGGGCCACGATTCAAGGAAGCGACTTCTTGAGTACAACGAAGATGACTGCAAGGCCACCAAAGCCCTACGCGACTGGCTAAATGGAGGCGCAAGAGCTCTCGCCCACCGAGATGATCCGCTCTAGGTATCTCATTAGCATTGAGCAGTGACCCCGTTTCGTAAAAGCGCTCAAGTTCTTGGTGTTCTGAACGCAGCCGCTGGGTTACTCCTTTCTTTTTTCAGTGCCGTAGCGCTCAGCGACATTGCAACCCATCAGATTCAAAAAGGAATTGTCACCCTTATCGCAATTCTCTGTGCACGAGCCCTACTTGGAGCCATCAGCGAAGAATGGGGATTTGCCACTTCAAGAAACGTTCGTGACTACTGGCGCTCGGGACTTATTCGTCACCTCTCAATCCCTACGTTCGCTGGCGAGAGAAGTCGAGCACACTTAGCTCAAGCAATTGACCATGCTTCGCAAGGTCCACTTTTAGAGCTGCTCTTAGTAAGCGCACAAGTAAGCCTGCTGGGCATTGGAGTTGTTTTTTGGGCCGTTGGCTGGGTGAGCAGCGCAATTATTGTTGCGCTGCTTCTGCTTGCAATTCCTTTTTATATTCGCTCAGGCAAGAGAAGTTCCGAGCTAACAAATGAGCACAACGACCGGCGTGCAATTTTGGAATCACGTCAGCTTGAACTTCTTGACCACGCCACCGAACTTCGTGGGCTTGGCGCAGTCACTTATGGAGCAAATGAAATTGGTGCAATATCTGATTCGGAACACAAAATTGCTCTTAAAGCAATCCGGGTTGCCCTCGGCTCATCGCTTGTAACTGAATTTATTAGCGGCGTGAGCATTGGATTAGTTGCCATGGTTGTTGGCTTTGGATTATTGAATGGAACAATTCAACTTCAGAATGCTCTTGTTGCAGTACTAGTGACAAGTGAAGTGTTTGGCCAGGTTCGCCGTTACGGTTCTGAGTTTCACCGACGTGAAGACGCTGAAAAATCAATCGCTCTTCTGTCACTTGACGAGGTAGCTCCAAGAGGAGCCTCAAGTAACGAGTTACTTTGTGCCAGCGAACTGCGCTTTGAAGCACAAACATCTCCAATTGATGTTCGCGTTACGGCTGGAACAAAGCTATTGATAACTGGGGCTTCGGGGAGTGGCAAAACCAGTCTGCTGCACACCTTGCTTGGATGGCGCCGACCAGTAAGTGGAGAAATCTTGCTGAGCGCAACATCCATTGGATTTGTTTCACCCGATAGTGCACTGCTTTCGGGTTCTCTCTGGCAAAACGTCACACTTGGTGCGCACCATGACATGTCAGTCGTTGCCGCCCTTCTCTCAGATCTAGGTCTAGACAGCGACCGCTTTAGTGACCTCGAAGGAGTTCTGCTCGCAGACGGTAGAGGTATCAGTTCAGGAGAGCGAGTTCGCATTGTTCTTGCCCGTGCACTACTGGCTGGTTCGCAGTTGATAGTTCTTGACGATATTGCTGGTGTTCTGGATCAAGAGTCCAGAAAAAGTGTTCAGAACGTTCTAAATACTTTCAGCAACACAGCGATCATTGAAGCCACCGTCGACACTCCAATTCTCACCGACGTTACAAATCGTCTCGAGGTTCGCTCATGAGACATGAGCTTGAGCGCCTAGGACGCTGGATCAAGCGTGCACAACCTGGGAAGGCTGCACTTACGCGGGCACTGCTTAGTAACTTCATTGCCTCGATTACAAATGTTGGACTTCTCGTTGGCGCTGTTGGACTTCTCGTTGAAAGCGCCAACCGTCCTGGCCTCCATGCGGTGGGACTCGCACTGATTGTGATTGAACTCTTGGCGTTTCTTCGCTCTCCCATCCGCTTTAACGAACGACTTAGCTCTCACCACTTAGGTTTCAAAGCAGTTTCACAGTGGCGTCGTTGGCTTGTTCTAACGGTTGGCTCATGGAACTACTCACGCTGGCGTTCATACGCAACGGGAGATCTTTTAGAGCGCTCACTGCACGACACAGATGAACTTCAAGATCTTTGGTTGCGCTTCTTCATTCCACTTTCTGGAGTACTTAGTACGGCTCTGGTGGCTGATGTAACGGTTGGTCTATTGCCACCTCATGGCCACTGGTGGCTCTTTGCTGGGTTACTGCTTGGCTGGCAACTACTCGGCCTCTTTTTACTGCTCGCAAACGTTGGGCCACTTATCCTTGCTGACCGTGGTCTTCGAACTGCACGAAGTAGCTACCGCGCGACGCTTGTCGAACTCGCAGCTGTAACCCCAGAGCTTTCATTACTTGGTTTTTCTGATTACGCGAGCTCGCTTAGTGCTCGCTCTCGCCAAACACTCGCCATGGCTGAATCTCAAGTTATGCGACATCGCAGAATCACCTCAACTATTCCGTTCTTTATTACTTCAGGAATGCTCGTAACTCTCATTGCAGTTCACCCTGAGAGCGCACCACTTTGGATAGTTGTTGTCGCCGTACTGTGTTTTTCTTCCTACGAAGGACTGGTTGCTGTTCGCCAATCAGTGGACGTGGCGGTTGCAATTAGTGGGGCTGCAGAAAGACTCGAAAGCCTAGAAAAAGAACTCTACGAGGGTGAGCTTGAATTTCCAGCTGACAGCGAAATTGTGCTGCACAATGTTTCACTCAACGAAAGCGGAAAGACTCTCCTGCGAGACGCCTCAGTACGATTCCCCGCTGGCCGCAAAGTAGCCATTACTGGCGCATCAGGAGTTGGAAAGTCGACACTCCTTCGAGCCATTGCCTCGCTTGAAAATGTGAGCGATGGAGAGATAACTATTGGGGGCACCCCCCTGTACGAACTGGATGAAACAGAAGTTCGAAGTCACCTCACCTACATGCCAAGCGACCCAGGACTACTTAGAGGGTACGCAGTAGACGTCATTGGCCTCGGCAGAGAGATGCAGAGAGATTCTCTCAGTGATCTGAAAACGCTCGGTATAGAAGCGACGAACACGTCTCGCTGGGTCGAATTATCAAGAGGCGAAAAAGAGCGAGTCGCTTTCGTGCGTTCACTGGCTTCTTCGCCAAAGATTCTGATTTTGGACGAACCAACGAGTGGCCTTGGTGTTGATGAAACAAAGCACGTGCTCACGCTTCTTGGTTCAATAGATGCCACCGTTATCGTCGCCACTCATGACCCTCAAGTCATGGAGTGGTGTGACGACATCTACGTGCTGCGTGGTGCGCAGCTTCAACGTATTTAGCCGTTGACCGTCTTTGCACTCATTGCTGAATAGCGCTCTCCTACGACCTTGTCGCGTGGGACAGCAGCTTCTAGGGCCGCGATTTCGTCTTTGCTCAGTTCAATATCGACAGCACCAACATTTTCACGTAGCCACTTACGTCGCTTCGTTCCAGGGATTGGCACAATGTCATCACCTTGAGCCATTACCCACGCAATAGAAAGCTGCGCGAGTGTCACGCCCTTGTCGCGTGCAATTTCTTCAAGTTTGGCAACCAGCTTCTTATTCTCTTCACGAGCATCGCCGCTGAAGCGTGGGTAGGCCTTTCGAACATCTTTTTCACCATTACCAACCGTGTCAACATCACCAGTAAGGAATCCACGGCCAAGAGGACTGTAGGCAACAAATCCAATTCCAAGTTTGCGACAAACTGCGAGCGCGCCATCTTCTGGGTCACGAGTCCACAATGAGTACTCACTCTGTAGAGCAGCAATTGGGTGCACCGCGTGTGCCCTCTCAATTGATGCAGGCGACGCTTCTGAAATACCGAGGTAACGAACTTTGCCTGCGTCAACGAGAGACTTCATAGCTCCCCAGGTCTCTTCAACGGGAACAGTGCGGTCAACACGGTGTTGGTAGTAAAGGTCTATGTAGTCAACACCTAAGCGACGAAGAGAATCGTCACAGCTCTTTAGAACATATTCAGGCTTTCCATTGACGCCGAGGAATGCTCCATCATCACCGCGTTCGTTTCCAAACTTCGTGGCCAAGATGACTTCACTACGACGATCAGCAATTGCTTTTCCAACCAAAACTTCGTTTGTGTAGGGACCATACATGTCAGCTGTGTCGATGAAATTCACACCGAGATCGAGCGCTTCGTGAATAGTTGCGGTTGATTCCACGTCGTCACCAACGCCATAGAACTCACTCATACCCATGCAACCGAGCCCTTGTGCTGAAACCTTTAATCCCTGGCCAAGTGTTCGTTCTTTCATACATGCTCCATGTGAATATGCTCACAAAACCTTATTTGCAAGACCTTTTTCATACTTTACAGGTTTACGAAGCGATATTTTTTAAGTATTGGCTGGGGGAGCCAAACACGCTGGTCCGTCTGCTCGTTAGGGCAGACGGACTTCGTTGTTTTTAGAACCCTAGGGTGTTTGTATGAGTGACCTACAAACTTCAGTTGAAAGTGCGCCTCAAGTAAAGCCATTGCTTAGAGGCTGGATTCACTTCATTGGGTTCTTTGTTCTGCTTGGCACTTCCCCACTTCTTTTTGTACGTGCACAAACTTTGAGTCAAGTTCTTTGGGTCTTGTGTTTCGTAGTTGGTGTGGCAGCAATGATGGGCACGAGCGCACTCTTTCACCGAGTGAACTGGTCCCCATCAAAACGTAGAGCTTGGCGTCGAGCTGACCATTCAACAATCTTTCTTGCCATCACTGGAAGTTACGCCGCAATCTCTGGGCTCACCATGCACGGAACTATTCGTATGGTGCTTCTGATTGTCATTGGATCAGGTGCAGTAGTTGGCATTACTATTCGTCAACTCGCTCTCGATACACCAAAGTGGGTTAACACACTCCCCTATCTGGTGGTGGGCTGGGCCGCAGTAGGCGTTATGCCACAGATTTATCGCGGTGGCGGACGGTCAGCATTTCTTTTAGTGGTTGCAGGAGGGCTTGCTTATTCACTTGGCGCAGTCTTTTACGGCGCAAAAAGACCAAAATTATCTCCGAGAATTTTTGGCTACCACGAACTATTTCATTCACTTACGATTGTTGGTGCGGGACTGCACTTTTGTGCAATCTATATTGCTCTTCGTTAACGAGGCTCCGGCAGCATATTGAAGTGAACAAGTAGTGGAACATTACGACGAACAAAAACCTGAGTCATTGAACCGTTGTGAAGTTGTGTTCGAAACGCTAACGAGCTATCTGCTCCGAGCGACCAGCCAACTGCTGACTTAATTGGCGAAACATGGCTCACGATAGCCAAGTGTTCGCGAGGATTATGTAGCAGGCTCGACTCATCTTCAAGAAGGGCGTCTAATTGTGCGTGAACTCTTGCGTCAACTGATGCAAGAGACTCCCCACCACCCAATGAGAACGAAGTATTACTTTCGAATTCTTTCCAGTCATCTTTGGTTACCACGCTGAGTGGACTTCCATCTAGTGAGCCGTAGTCCACTTCAATGAAGTCATCATTGATTTTTGCTTCAAGATGAGGCATCGCTAACGCTGCAGTATCTCGTGCGCGCTGGAGTGGTGAAGACCACACTTCTTTCACATTGGTGAGAAAAGGAGCCAGCGATCGAGCTTGGCTTTGACCAAGTTCAGTTAAATCAGGATTACTGCGGCCGACCAAAAGATTAAGTGCATTTGTTGTTGTCTGGCCGTGACGGATAAGGATGATCATGGTAGTAATAACCTTCCACATTCTGGGCACGCCATGAACGTGTCTTCTGCTTGAGCTTTCCATCGATCAAAATCAAGCGGTGAGAGCTCAATTCGACATCCGTCACAGCGACCATTCTCAACTTGTGCAGCACCAGAGATTCCAACTCGTAGATGAGCTGCTTCATATGTTTTAAGAAGTGCCTCAGGAACGTCCTTCGCTCGTTCACCTCGTGAAATTCGAAGTGAAGCAATCTCTTCGTCCAAAGTGGCCTGAAGTTCAGTGATTTGTGCTTGCAGCACACCACGTCGATCCATTTTTGGTTGAGCAGCTGCTTTGATGTCTGAAATCACTTGGTCGAGTGGTTCGAGTTCTAAAAATGCATCCATCTCAAGGTCTTCAGCTTTTGAGAGCAGGTCACGAACATGTTCAATCTCAGTTTGCAGTGCACCAAGTTCACGAGCATTAGCGGTAGAGCTATCAAGTTTTGACTGGATATCTTGGGCGCGTTTACGAAGTTTGTCTGCATCTGATTGAAGTTCTGTGTATTTCTTCTGAACCGGCGCTTGTGTATTTTGTGCTTCCTTCAGTGAAGCTACGAGTGCGCGAAGCTCATCTTCAATAGTTGCGAGTTCGGCCATTTCAGGCAAGTGTCCACGCTGGGCAATAACTCGCTCGACCCAACGGTCAGCTTCCATGAGTGCTCTAAGAGTAAGTGTGTCGCTCACGTAATCAGTTTGACACGTTCTGCGCGTGGAACCAGCGTCCGAGCTTTCCGAGCGCTGGTGCTAACGCAGGCTCGCACCTCACTTGAGCCGCTTCAAAGTCAAACCAGTACACCTCTGGGCTTTCACCTGGCGGCGGTGATGGATCAACAGCTGGACTCAGGAGAATGTATCTGAGGTCGTAGTGAGTGTGTCCACGCGGGCCTGGGTGCACGTCAACATGAAACAAATTTGGTGGGTCACAGTGAACTGCATTGAGTCCCGTCTCTTCCAACGTCTCTCGCAGCGCCGCCTCTACTGGCGTCTCTCCTTCGTCAACGTGACCACCAGGCTGCACCCAAATTTGGAGTTTGCGGTGAAGATGCAAAATCACACCACGTTCAGAGACAACAAAGGTTGATGCAGTTATGTGGTGATCGTTCGCTTCTTCATCAAAGAGGTCGCCCTCCCAAGTGAGTCGATCAAGTGTCTTTGAAATCGAATCACGCTCGCGCTCGTCAACAGGAACAATCTTGGAAATACTGTTACTTAAATCGCTGACAATACTCATTGCTGCTCTTCGAGGAGACGCTTAACAGATACTGGAATTTCAATATCTCCCGTAGCCATTGCCCCATCGATATTTGGAACTGGATCCATAAAAACGAGCTTCGAGGGCACAACACCAGCCCAGATTGGAAGATCAATGTCGTAATCAAAGTCATCAGTGGGCCCAGCTGAAATTTTTGCGGAGGCTTCATTAATTTCTACCGCCAGGACAAAGGTCAGATTGAGCTCTCGCTCATTCATTGGGCGCACTTCTGACGCTCGTCCAGGGAGAATTGCATCAACAAACATATCGAGACACTGCCGCTTTTCTTCGAGGTCTGTAACTTCAGTAACCGGACCAAAAACCACCACTGATCGATACGCAATTGATGATTCAAAACCACTTCGAGCTAGTCGCAGACCGTCGTAGTGAGTGACCGTAACGAAAGCTTCACCAGAGGCAAGAACAGCCTTCATAATTGCATTGGACTGGCTGCCATGTAAATACAGCGTTGAGCCTTTACGCGCGTGAATTGTTGGCAGGGCCATTGCCTTGGCGCCAACTAAACCCGCGACATGACACATTCGGGCATCATCAAGAATTTTGTGAATAACTTTTTCGTCGTAATTTGCTTTTTTAGGCAAACGCACTACCCGGGTGTGTTCTCCCGGTCCTAAGTTTTTTTCGCTCACTGACGAAGTTCTCCTCCGAAGAAGGTGCGTGTCATTCCAGCAACTTCCACGTTCTTCTCAAATAATCTCGAGTACATAAGTCCGCCACGAGCTGAGGCTTGGCGAACAGTAAGAGTTGGTGAGCCAGTTTTGTCTACCCACCATGGTGCGAGCGCACACATCGCACTGCCAGTGACCGGATCTTCTGCAAGTCCGAGTCGAGGAGCAAACACTCGAACCGAAACATCGGCGTCAGGTCCCCCAATGCATGCGGCGATGATTAGTGAAGCTGGAATTACGAACAGGCTCATTGGGTCAACATCAAGACTGCACAACGTCTCGTAGTCCTCAACAATTGCAACAAGGCTCGAAGCACCCGCTTGAAAAGCTTCTGTTATGGGGCCGAGCGCACCACCAAGCACCTTGGGGTCAACTGGCTCAATGTAGGAGCGAGGAAGATCAATCCCGAGCAAACCTTCTCGAAGTCGTCTTCCCGATAGAACTCCAGATCGGGTTTGAAAGTAGAACTCTCCACCAGGAACACCGAGTTCATTGAGAAGCACATGCAGCGTCGCTAATGTCGCATGACCGCAGAGGTCAACCTCAACTGTTGGTGTGAACCAACGAAGCGACCAGAGATCGCCAGAGCGGCGAAGGAACGCTGTCTCAGAAACTCCGAGTTCGAAGGCAATCTGTTGAAGCTCAGTGTCAGCAACAGGCCTTTCGAGCAGGACAACTACCGCGGGGTTCCCTCGTGCGGCATCACCAGTAAAGGCGTCAACCCACCACAGACGATGACCAAAGGTGACGTTGACGGATTCCACCCCAAGAGCCTGACACATGGAGCACGCAGAGCGTAGGGTTTTGGGGTGCGTGTAGCAACATTTAACCTTCACGCAGGCGTCGATGGCTGGGGCCGAGCCACTCAGGCTTTCGAACACGCCATCTCCCTGCAGCCAGATGTCCTCATTTGCCCAGAATTGTGGCGCGGGGACAATGGTCCTGACTTCTTCAGCGACTTTGAATCTCGCTTATCAATGAGTGGGGCCTTCGCTCCGCTAACAAGAGCCGAGCGAGTTTCGAATGGAGTGGGCAGAAGAACATGGCAGCCACTTCTGGCACATTTCACTGCTGAACGAGGCATTTACTACCGTGACGTTCGAGAACTTAAAAAAGTTCAAATAAAAAATCGAGCAAAGGTGACGCTAGAGCCGGGAACTTGGGGTCTTGGGCTGCTCACAAAATTCGAAATTGAAGAAATCAATGTTGAGTCACTCGGCCGACTTCCGAGAGAAAAAGTAAATCGGGCAATGATTATTGCCAAGTTGAGAGATAACGGTCAGCAATTTTATGTTGTTGCTGTGCATGGTGCCCACTTGAGCCATGGCTCGTATCTTCAGTATCGAAGAATCAGCGCAATCATCAAGCTGCTTGATCCCTCACTACCAATAGTTATTGCTGGAGATTTCAATTGCTGGCGCCCACTACTGCGACTGCTGTTGCCAGGTTGGAAGACGCTTGTTCGCGCCCGGACCTATCCAGCACGACTACCTCATTCACAGATTGACCATGTTCTCGGGCGAGGACCATGGAAAAAAATTGGTGGAGAATCGAGTGATGGTGGAAGTGATCACCGAGCACTCGTTGCAGAAATTGAACTTACCTGAGCTCCATTTGAGAGCTCTCAGGCAATTTACGAAGCAACAGCAACGTCGGAAGTAATGGAAGAAACGTCAAAATTGCTGGGAGGCGAAGTGAAAGTGCAGCTGTTGTGTGAATGTCGTCTCCAATCCAACCAAATACTGCAAGACCAACTACGGCTCCAATAACACCAGCTACCAAGATCCAGCCCGCAGCTGTTGCACGGAAGCTATGAGTAAATAGTTCTGTAGCCATTGCGGTAATTGCGGGTGACATGAGCCCGGCCGCACATACTCCAAGTAAGAAACCAATGACAAAGTTTGTTCTTCCACCGCTGTACGCGAGAGTTGACGTCAATGCGGTTGCAATCACTCCAACCGCAACAGTGATGCGCCTGCCGTACTTTTTGGCGAAGACACGACTAAGCAGTAGTCCGCCAAGCCCTGTAAAAGCACTTAACGTAACAACTATCGCAACATGACTTGGCGAGAACTTAAGGATTCCCTCTCCATAGACAAATGCGAATCCATTTGCGGGCCCTGAAATTACACCTATGACAAACGCAATTGTGGCGACAATAAAGAGACGTGGTCTAAGTGACTTCGTTACTGCGCCTAATCGAGCGGTTGGGTGACTCTTATCTCGTTCATGAGACTCTGGGACAGCCTTTAAGAATGGGACGAGTGCAAATATTGGCAATATCCCCAGAGCGAAGAGCCATCTAAATGAATTCGGCCCCCTAATGACACCGTGCAAAATTGCAGAAAGCCCTGCTCCTATTCCAGAGCCAGCGGCCACGATGACAATGTGATTGATTCGACTCTTTGTCGATGCCAGCTCAACAGTTATTACTTGAACAATTGTTGATGCTGCAGATAGAAGTGGTCGCGCAAAAGCAAAGCAGAGCACAAAAAACCAGTAACTAGGGCTTAGTGAAGCAAGTGACGTCGCAACAAGCCCAAACGTCATGGTGTTTCTAAGAACCTTCTTGCGACCAAATCGGTCAGCCAGTGAAGCCAGCGGGAGTGATGCGAGTGACGCAATGCGAAGAAGGCCAAGACCGAGACCCAGGACAGACCCTGATAGCCCTACGGCACTTTTTAGCGAATCACTTGAAGTCGCGTTGCCAAAATGCTTGGCAACATCATTAAGTGACGTAACAGCACCGAATTGTGCGAAGCCAGCAAATAAGGCAACAAGAAAAAGCACCAAAGTGACACGATGAGCGCGTCGATGTGTTTGTTCTTTATGCAAGCTTGATGCTTTCGTCAACTACAACCAATGCCTTTCCGTGATTGCCACCGTTGAACAAAAGGTTCAGCGCATCAGGTGCATTTTCAAGACCCTGAACGAGGTGTTCTTGATGTGAAAGCGATCCGTCAAGCACCATGCCAGCAAGTGCCAACTGTGCCTCACCAGAACGTGCAAGAAAGTCAAGAATAATAAAACCCTTCATTGATCCACGACGCATAATGAGCATCGTGTAGTTCAGTAAACCTTGAGGCTTATCTGTTGCGTTGTACTGAGAAATTGCGCCACAAATTACGAAGCGGCCGTGCATTGCAATATTTGCGAGTGCGTCATCAAGAATGATTCCACCAACGTTGTCAAAAAAGAGGTCGATCCCCTTCGGGCATACTTCGTGGAGTTTCTTGCGAAGTCCTGGCTCACGGTAGTCAAGGCAAACATCAAAGCCGTACTTCTCTACAACCTCGGCACACTTTTCAGGGCCACCTGCAATACCAACAACTTTGCTAGCACCACGAGCTTTGGCAATTTGTCCAACTACAGATCCAGTTGCCCCGGCGGCACCAGAAACAACTACAACATCGCCCTCTTTGAATTCTCCAACTTCTAGAAGACCGAAGTAAGCAGTGAGTCCTGTTACTCCAAGCACATTCATTGTTGTCGCGAGGTCAATTCCCATGCCAGATGGAATGACTTGAAACTTGTTTTCTTCATCGGCAATGACGTAATCCTGCCAGTTAGTAGATCCAAAAACAATGTCGCCGACTTTGTAACGGGCAGTCTTTGATTCAATGACTACGCCGGTTCCACTTGAGCGGATAACAGCACCGATTTGAATCGGAGGCAAGTACCCAGGAGCATCGTTCATCCACGTACGGATTGTTGGGTCAATAGAGAGCATGGCCACTTTGATAAGTGCTTCGCCGTCTTTGCATTCGGGAATTGCTGTTTCAATCAACTTTGTGGTTGACGGCGTAATCATTCCAACTGGACGCTCTGCGAGGGTTACTTGACGGTTGCTCATGGGGGATTCTCCTTGTGTGGGAGCAACCTTAGAGGCTTATGATGGCGTTGTTAGTAGTGGCTGAAAATAAGGAGTTTCAATGTCGAGAGAACGAAGTCTCCGATCACAGCTCTACCGTGACGCGCGAATACTTGGAAATGTGGAAGCTGCCTTAAAAGGACCTGGCGCATACGCGAAACGTACAGTTCGCCGAAAGGTCTACAAGCAGAGCAACAAAATCACCAGAAATATTCTGCGTGGTTTTGGACTTAGCCGTTAGGCCAGCGAGCAGTTCCTACGGTGAAATAGCTCCAAGGTTTTGGTCCCTTGGCATAACGCTGACGAATAACTTCAACTTCGCATCCGCCACCACGTAATAGTTCAAGTGGATTACGGGTCAAATTGCAGCCGCCGGCAATCTTTTGTTCAAAACCATTTAGTCGGTGCTGCCATTTCGCGACACCAGCGTCTGGAGATATTCCGTGTTCAAGAAAGTGGAATGTTGCGCCTGGTTTTAATACACGCCGAATTTCACTAAGCACTTTTACGGGGTCGTGCACGGTGCAGAGAGTAAATGTGCACAGTGCCCCATCGCACGAACTATCTGGCAGCGGTATGTCTTCACCAACCAGTCCAATCCGCTCTATCTGAACTCTGCTGTTAGCAATGCGCTGGGTTGCCATTGTTGACGCCTTTTCAGAAGGTTCAACCGCGAATACCTTCTTCAACTCATTGGGGTACAGCTCAACATTGCGCCCGGAACCAAATCCGATTTCGACAATGTCTCCGTAAAGACCCACCACAGCTTTCTCGCGCCATCGATTCATGTTCTTTGAACCGCACGCCATATCAACAAGTTTTGGAACAACATTTTCTTCGTACCAGCTCATGAACTGACAATAGTCAAGTTGTGATCAAGAAAGTTGCCTGAAGACGATTTCTCAATCAACAGTGTTACGTTTAGAGCATGAAGCGAATCCTTACGGCCTTTATTTCTGTTGCAGTAGTAAGTTTGGCGCTTTCCTCATGTGCTGCAAGTGCAATGGGCTCAGACAACAAATATATTGACGCACAAACCGGGCTCACCTATTCGCTCTATAAGCCCGTAAACACGCTTGGATTTTCTCAGAGCAAGTTCCAACTTCTCGTCTGTGGTGGCGGTGGCGAACAATGGGTCTACGTCAACTTTGTCAAAGGCACTAAGAAAATTGAAACAATGCAGACCAAATCAGGTACCCAATGCTCCAATCCAGGGCTTTCTGTTCAAATGCCTTCAGTAAAGATCAATGGCATTAGTGCAAGTGTTCATGTGTACTGCGACCCTACGAAACCAAATGCCGCGAAGAATTGCAAAACGTCAGACATCACGAAAGTCGGTGGCTACGTGATGATGACACTTCCTGGGTATTACAAAATGAAGCCGACAACTATGCAGGTACAGGTATCTGGTGGGCTTAGTTATGCACAGTTGCTGAGTGTCGCAAAATCAATGACTCCGGCATCAACAAAAGCCTCTAATTAATTAATCGCGTATAAATGAAATTCCGGTCACTTACTAAGTAAGTGACCGGAATATTTCCAACGTGGTGGGCGCTGAGGGACTCGAACCCCCGACCTGCTGAGTGTAAATCAGCTGCTCTAGCCAACTGAGCTAAGCGCCCGAGGTGTACCAGCCTAGATGATTCCAGCACCCGTCATAATCGTTAGTAATTCTGGTGTTGCGCAAAAGACTGGGTGACGAACGGCCATCTCAGAAATCACTAATTCTTCATTGTGATAATCCGCAGCGACTGCACCAGCTTCTCGAGCAATGAGTAGTCCGGCCAAATAGTCCCACGGATTGAGGCCAGAGTTTCCAGCTACTCCGAAAATATCAAGTGATCCGTCAGCAACAAGACAGATTTCAAGTGCCGCGGCACCGAGCGCACGGTTTTGTGACCATCCGAGATTCTTGGTTGGAAATCCAGAAAATGCTGCGAGAGATTCAGACATTGTGGTTTGACCACTCGAATGAATTGACGTTCCATCTCGAAATGCACCGCTGCCTTTTTCTGCCTCAAAGAATGTTCCCGTTGCTTGGTTCATTACGAGACCCGCTACCAGTTCGTTGCCACGAAGTACCGCAAGGCTCGTTGCAAAGAATGGAACTCCTCGGTCACAATTTGTTGAGCCGTCAATGGGGTCAACAACAACCGTAAGTTCCCCGCTGCCCGTTACCCCTGACTCTTCACTAACAACCTGGTACCCAGCACCGCTAAGCACTCGAACAGCAACCTCGTCGGCTGCGATATCGAGGTGATACTGCGTGTCGCGCAGACCGGAATATCCTCGTCCACGGTGGGATTTGATTGCTTCATTAATTTCTAATGAGCACTGGCGTAGGGGTCCAAAAATGTCACTGGTCACACGTCCACGCTAGCGGCGAGGGGCACTAACCTGAGTGTTAATGGCCGCTATTGACGTTGCAGGATTCGTTGCAGATCTAAAAGACCATGCGGTAACTCATGGGTTTCACGTTCACGATGAACGTCACTTCGTCGAGACCTACTCACTTCGCCA
>CAIJWX010000061.1:0-4820 GCA_903824535.1 uncultured Actinomycetes bacterium
ATCACATTCGAAGAGGCTGAGGGTCCAAAGGGCCGCGAAGCTCGCAACGTACGCGTTGTTGGTGGCGGACGTTCACGCCGCTAAAGTTTGTAACCATGTCTGAGAAACCACTTGTAGAACCACACATCGGAGCAGCACCAGAAGATCTTCTTATTGAAGAGATTGTTGTTGGCACCGGTGAAGAAGCTAAAGCAGGTCAAACTGCGGTTGTCCACTACGTCGGAATTTCTGCCTCAACGGGAGAAGAGTTCGACGCATCATGGAACCGTAATGAAACCTTCTCATTTCCACTCGGCGCTGGATACGTAATTCAGGGTTGGGACCGCGGTGTTGTTGGAATGAAGATCGGCGGAAGACGCCGACTCGTTATCCCCTCACACCTCGGTTATGGGAATCAGGGTGCTGGCGGAGTAATCAAGCCAGGCGAAACACTTATCTTCGTTGTTGACTTAATCGAACTTCGTTAGTTCGAAGAGTCAATGGCGAGCATTCGCTGAAAATCACCATATCGTTCACAGCAGATTTCTGAAAGAAGTCTCAGACGATCATTCGGATCAGGCAAGCTCAGTACTTTGAACTGATCCAAAGTAGACATTGGCGTCATTGCACATAACTGCCAACTACGAATCTTTGGATCACTATCCATTTCGCAGTTCGACCTGGTGTAATCATCAGCGTTGATTTCACTCTGCAGCGCTCTGAGCGCTTTAACAGCTGACTCAGTAGAGCGAAGCAGCGTTTCATCAATGTGGCAAACAGTGCATTGGCGCTCAGAAACAATTGCTTGTGGGTAGGGATCATCTTTTAACCACTCGACAACTTCACAACATTCAATGCCTTCAACGACGAGGAGCGTTTTGCCGTCACTGGTTTTCTGACTAGCAACGATCTTCACAACGGTCCCGTTGCCGAGGCGTACATCGCCACCGCCAACTTCAGAGCCGCGCTCAATCAAAGTTGTGCCAAAAGTCCCTTCATTATCGAGGTCAATAAGCATCTTCTGATAACGAGGTTCAAAAACATAAAGCCCAGCGGTTTGATATGGGAATATGACCATCCCAAGGGGAAACATTGGAAGTCTTTTGCTGGTCACATGAACAGCCTAAAGGTGAATTATTTGTGAACTAACGCTTTTCGAGAGCTTCTGCGAGCGAGCGCAGTGCGTTTCCACGGTGTGAGGTGGCATTCTTTTCTTCCAAGGTCATTTCTGCAAGCGATTTACCACCAGCATGTGCCGGAAGAAAGACTGGATCGTACCCAAATCCATTGGATCCCTTTGGCTCGGTGCCTATGGTTCCCTCTAAAACACCTTCGACGCTGAGTGACGAGCCGTCTGGGTACGCCACGCAAATTACCGTCCTAAACCTCGCGGTGCGCGGTTCAGTAACACCAGCGAGGTTGCTGAGTAGCTTTTCGACATTGTCTTGATCATTAGCTCCTTGACCGGCGTATCGAGCGCTGTAAACCCCTGGTTCACCGTTTAGTGCATCTACAAAGAGCCCGGTGTCATCTGCGACGGCTGCGTGACCAGTCGCCAAAACGAGCGCCTGGGCCTTTAGGAGTGCGTTACCCTCGAGCGTGTCTTCGGTTTCATCAACGTCAGGAACATTGTTTGGGCGAGGAAGAACTTGAATGTTCAGTGCGTTTAAAACCGACTCCATCTCCACGGTCTTGTGGGGGTTAGCAGTAGCTAAAACAAATGTTGTCATCGAGGACTTGGAGGTGTTGCGAGTACTGCTCGTTGCGCAATATGAATCGCGCTGATGCCGCTTTGTGCAAGATCGAGCAACTGACTTAACTCTTCGCGTGAGAACGCTTCTTGTTCGGCGGTCCCCTGCACTTCAACAAATCGACCCTCACCAGTCATGACAACATTCATGTCAGTGTCAGCGCGTGAGTCTTCTTCGTAGGGAAGGTCAAGCATTGGAACACCGTCAATAATTCCGACTGAAACAGCTGCAACGAAGTCACTCAGTGCGTGCTGCTTAATTGTTCCTTTTTGCACGAGGCGAGTAATTGCGTCATGCAGTGCCACGTACCCACCACAGATCGATGCGGTGCGTGTTCCCCCATCAGCTTGGAGGACATCACAGTCCACAGTGATTGCGAGGTCAGGAAGAAGTTCGAGTCGAGTAACTGTGCGAAGTGAGCGACCAATGAGTCGTTGAATTTCTTGAGTGCGACCTGACTGCTTGCCCTTCGCCGCTTCACGGTTATTGCGTTCAGGAGTTGATCCAGGAAGCATTGAGTACTCCGCAGTCACCCATCCCTTGCCAGATCCTTTAAGCCAACGAGGCACGTCTTCTTCTACAGACGCGGTGCAGAGAACTTTTGTGCGACCAAAGCTGACGAGCACAGAACCCGCTGCCATGTCGGTGTAGTCACGAACAAATGAGAGTGGTCGGGCCTGATCTGGGGTACGGCCATCGGCGCGCTGAACTGACATAGGACTCCTTAAAAACACCGTGTTGTGCGACTTAACGGTAGCGGAGATTTAGAAGTAAATGATTTTCTTCGCCCGCTCAACGACTTCATCAATGTCATCGCTCCAGGCGCCAGTTGACAAGTACTTCCAGCCATCATCACAGGCAATCGTCACAATTGTGGCTTCTTGGTCATCAGCAATAGTGTTTGCGCACTTCACGGCACCCGACATAATTGCCCCCGAAGAGATGCCTACAAAGAGACCGACTTCAGTCATGCGACGAGTCCACTCAATAGATTCTTTTGGTCGAACAATCACCTTGCGATCCAGCATTGCTTCGCCACCGGCGTCAATAAAGATTGGCGGAATGTAACCGTCGTCGAGGTTGCGCAGTCCGTCAACCATCTCACCACTCGGTGGTTCAATGGCCCAGATTTGAGTTCCTGGCTTGTGCTCTTTTAGATACTTGCCAACACCCATCAATGTTCCTGAAGTTCCAAGACCCGCAACAAAGTGAGTTACTTCGGGGACGTCACGAAGAATTTCTGGACCAGTAGTTGTGTAGTGAGCCATTGGATTAGCTGGGTTCGCGTACTGATACAAAAAGACCCAATCAGAATTTTCAGCGCTGAGCTTCTGCGCCAAGCGCACTGCCCCATTTGATCCTTCACTACCTGGTGAGTCAATGATCTCTGCTCCCCACGCGAGAAGAAGTTGACGACGCTCTGGAGAAACATTTGAAGGAAGTACAACCTTCAGGTGATAGCCACGAAGTCGACACACCATGGCGAGAGCAATGCCAGTGTTTCCAGATGAAGGCTCAATCAGAATCTGACCTGGCTTTCCAGGAATCAAGATGCCGTCACGCTCTGCAGCTTCAATTAGTGAGTATGCAATGCGGTCCTTAACCGACCCGGCAGGATTACGACCTTCAAGCTTGGCCAGAATTTTTACGTTCGGCTTAGGCGAAAGCGCGCTGATATCAATAACTGGTGTGTTGCCAATTAGTTGAAGAACCGAATCGTAACGAGCCACTACTGTGCTCCACCTGCAACTGCAGGTAGCAACGTAACTTCATCGCCATCAGCGACCGGTGCATCAACGCCACCGAGGTAGCGAACATCATCGTCATTTACGTACACATTCAAGAATCGGTGAAGTGTTCCATCTTCATTAAGAAGCTGTGGCTTTACAACTGGGTAGGCGTCAGTAATTTGCTTGAGCACTCCACCAATAGTTGTTGCGTCGGTGTCAAGAACTGCAAGTCCGCCCATTGCTTGGCGAAGCACTGTTGGAATTCGAATCACTGCAGACATGGTGTTCCTAACTAGATCTAATAGATGACTAACTTAGTCAACTTTAGTGGTACTTCGCAATAGCGTGACCAAAAAACATCCTCTAGTACCTAAGTACGCTTAAAGAGTGGCTAGGGCTAAACAAATACAAGCACGGCGCGACAAAAAGAAGGAAGACGCCAAAAAGGGTGACCAAATAGTCGCCTCGAATCGTCGCGCCCGACATGATTTCGATTTAGTTGAAACCATGGAATGTGGCATGGTCCTCACCGGAACTGAAGTCAAATCTCTTCGCCAGGGCAAGGCTCAGATTGGCGAGGCATTCGCTCGAATTGAAAACAATGAAATCTGGATTTATCAAATGCACATTCCACCATGGGTTAACGCCGTTGGATTCGGAACCCATGATCCTGATCGCAAACGAAAGCTTCTAGCTCACCGACGTGAAATTGATAAGTGGTGGGATCAGACTCGAATGCAGCCACTGACAATTGTTGCGACAAAGGTGTACTTCAAAGATGGAAAAGCCAAGGTTGAGATCGCTCTCGCCAAGGGTCGAAAGCAACAAGACCGTAGAGAAGCGCTGAAGAAGCGCGACGCAGAGCGAGAAATCCAGCGAACAACTCGAAACATCGAAAAGTTCAGCTAACTGTCACAGAGTTTTTTCTTACTTTTCGTCACGTTCACGGACCAGTACTTCATACTTGTTGTGCCCCCTACAAGGAGACACATGTCGTATTTCGAATCGCACATTAATTGGATTCAAGAATCAAATGAATACGTCGACATCGAAGCAATCAATCCAAAGATTCGCTCGTACCGCGGACGTGACTTCTCACACGAAGATGAGTTTCACACTCGTCCCTGGACTCGTTGGACCTACTTTTAAGCCTCGAGCCGAGTAAATCATTCAGAAACGATTCGCCACTCGCCCACCCGTGGGAATTTTGGTCAATAGGCGGTATGCTTATTACGCAGCTAAAGCAGCTGCTAAATCCATGGGGATGAATTGTTTCGACAGAAGTCGTCGAGGTGAGTGAAGCGAGCCGTGGTCTCAGGATCCACGTTAAAGAGCCTGAAAAAATAAATAAACGCCAAGC
>CAIJWX010000062.1:0-5468 GCA_903824535.1 uncultured Actinomycetes bacterium
AGCTAAGCCATTCATCAATGATCCAAGCCCAGAAGTTGCTTCGATGTGCAAATCAATTGTGCGTAACCAGCAAGCTGAGATAAACGAAATTAAAGTTTTAGTCTCTAAAATTAAATAATCGCTCAGGCGAACTATTTGGTTGTCGCGCCGTAGATTGCTGGTGAGGCTCATAACTTCGAGGAACCCTTCAGCCGTTAGAGCTGAATAAGTTGGATAGAGTTCCAGTATGAGAGCTCCTGCCTTACTAAGAGCAATACACCTCGGCCCAGTACTACTTGTCTGCCTCGTTTCATACGTACTCTCAGCGATCCTGCTTAGTCCTCTTCGTGCAATCGAAGTAACTGCGGCAATTTTTTGTGGTCAGTGCATCATTGGTTGGACCAATGATCTTGTTGATTTCAAGAGTGACCGTAGTGCCGGGCGAGTGAACAAACCACTTGTAGCTGGAGAACTCGATCCAAAGACGCTTAGGGCTCTTCTTCCGGTCATGGTGGTACTCACTACTTTTATTTCTCTCGTAAGCCCACTCCACGTGAAGGGCACTTTGTTGCACGTCGCGGGCCTACTTAGTGCAACGCTTTATAACGTATGGCTCAAACGAACGATACTTTCATTCGCCCCGTACGTTGTTTCATTTGCCTTACTGCCTATTGCAATTTATTCAACAGTGAGTAGAAATGCGCCACTCTGGTTAGTAGCTGCTTTTGCCACCGTTGCTTGCTCGTTTCATTTTCTGAATGTCATAAAAGATATTGATGAAGATCTCCAGCAGGGCCTGCTCGGCTTGCCACAACGGGTGGGAAAGAGGCCTTCACAAGTTATTGCGTATGGGCTTTTGGTTCTTGCAACGACTGAAATCATATTTTTGCGCTGAGGATGGTTGGATTTTGTAGTTCTCTTGATAAATAGCAGTCGCCCTCTAGCGCCACCTCTGTCAAGAAGTCAGGACTCAAGACTTGAGTGGCTGGAAGGGATTGCTCGTTCTTCAGAGGTTGAAAATTCTCTGTACCCTGCTTCTTGGTGAGTCATACTTAATGAATGGCATCTTGGGTCAAGCATTCACATCCTTTTCCATTCATTCGTGCGTTCTTCGAACAGAGCTATCACAGATCTCGTCGATTAGTAAGCACAGCAGTGTCGGTGATTTCCCTAATTTGGGGAATCTACGAGTTCCCACGTCATGGTGTGACTGGAATCTTCATTATCAATAGTGCACTCTTTATTGCAAGTGCATTAGCAACGTTAAACCAGATTTCATCTTTGCGGCGATGGTCAATAAACACAGATGGTGCAAAAATTGAACTTCTCGATCCAGACGACCTACTTACTATTTCGGTATCACCAAGCTTGTTAAACATTGGGTATGAATTTTTAAATGAGCATGGACGACCATTTCTCACTAATTATGCAATAAATGAAGCTTTTGTGAATGGTGCTGACGCTGAACTGGAGATTAAGCGCAGTAACTTCGACATGAACAATGTGTACAACTCTGTAAGAGAAAAGCTGGTCAATGCAAAGCGTGAAGCAGGTGCTTTAATTTTTGATGGAGCGAAAGTTCGCATGTGTGAAGATCTTCAACAAATAAATAATTCGCTTCAGAAAGTTGTCTTAGAACGAACAAGTTACTTCGCAACCGTTATGACAAATGATGCGATTAATTCCGAAATTTTCTTATCGGGCAGACACACGCCGATTTACAGTGGTCGAGAAACCTGTTTTCCACGTGGCCAGATGCCACCTTTTTCTAAAAGTGACGCGAGTAATCAAATCGGGGCCTCAACACTGGCTATTACGAATGATGGTTTTCTTGTATTAATGCTAAATGGCCCAAGCAGTGCCATTGCAAGTGGAAAAATGACTAGCTCAGGATCAGGCTCGTCTGATTGGAAGGATCTCAACTCTAAATTCGGGTTAACTGCATTCATCCGTCACACTGCCTTGAGGGAACTAACTGAAGAATTAGGGATTCAACTTTCGAGCATCGATGCTTTTGGAGTTATTGGTTATGGACGTTTTATCGATCGCGGTGGCAAACCAGAGTTTTTTTGTGTTGCAAGGCTTTCTGCGAATCGAAGCGAAATAAGGGTAAGCAAACCTGAGAAGAAGTTCATGCAATCTAGTGAATTCTATGAATTAGAAAAAACAATTCCAATTGGCCCCTCATTGCAGCAAGCTGCAAAGTACTTCTTAGATAATCATGAGCCTGAGCTGTCTAACAGCCTATTTTGGAACCTCAAAGTTCTTGCAATGGCAGATTCGTCAAAACTTACTGAAATACTAGAAGCCATTTGAAGAACTGCGGTTGGTTCGCCCTAACTAACTTGAATTGAAACCGACTAGTCAGTTGGCTAGCTGTAATGGATGACCTTTGAGTATTTCTCAGTTTCTCAGTATCTTTGTTACTGAATTACCTTGCCAGTTCGTTACCCACCCCTAACGGGATTAGAACCGCTAATAAATTGGTTGTTTAGCTGGCTCGAACAGTTGCAGGTCGAAGCGACTCATCTTCATAACCTTCGCCACGAAGAAGAGCACGAACTGCAGCACGAACACGCTGTGGATCCAGAGGCTTCACAATGAATCCCTCCGCGCCGCTACGTCGTGCAAGGAATACATCTGCACGACGATCAAGAAGCATTAGAACTGCAACTGGGTTGGCGGCTCCATATGATTCTTCGTGTCGAAGGTCCATTGTGATTGCCATGCCACCCATGTTTGCAATTTGAAGATCAGTAATAACAAGGTCAATGCCGCCTTGCTTTACTCGTGTGATGACTTCAGGGCCAGTAGCTACTTCTTCAATAACTACATCTGGGCTTTCGAGCATTGAACGGAGCTCATTTCGAAGGCTCAAAAGGTCACTGGCGATAAGAACGTTTGACATATCTATAAGCGTAGTGGAGCCCGCTTTTTCTAATAAGTCAAGGCCAATACCCCCTCTGACGTGGCGTCTTGCTAGATGGACGTGGACGTGGGTAACCTGCGGTTCTAGTCGAACTGGGGGGAGAGACTGATGGCACTGGCACCGGATGACTGGTCACTATTAGCGGCATGTCGCGGGGGTGAGGGATCACTCTTTTTTTCTCCTGATACCAGTGAGCGCAAAGAAGATCGCATTGAGCGAGAGCACATGGCCAAGCGAATCTGTGCCGGATGTGCAGTAACAGCTGAATGTTTAGACGCAGCAATTGCTCGCCGCGAAACTCATGGCATTTGGGGTGGGCTCAATGAGATTGAGCGTCGATCACTCCAGAGGCGCTGAATCGACCCAACCAAGTTGGGTTGGTGTTACTCGCGTAAGAACAATTAGTTGTGCGAAGGTAACAATGTGCACACCTGTGCAGTAAAGACAGATGTTGCCAATAAGCATGATCTCGGCGTAAATGAGCCAGAGGACGAAGCACATGCCCACAACAGTGAAGGCAAATCTCGCAACGTGTAGCCAGTAGTTCTTTGCACGCCACGCCCATGGCGAGTTGATGGCGACCATTACAACGAAATTGATTAACCCAAGAACGGCAACGGGAATGCCAAGGAAGTACGACTGAGCAGATGTAGTTACTTTCGCACAGTTGATGGTTCCTGTATCAGCACAAACAAGTGCGTGAGGTTGAAAGTGCGTAATCGTGAGGTAGATAGAAAAACCGAGTCCAATGATGCTTAGGACAAATGATGTTGCAACTGCCCAACGTGGAACTCTTTCTACCGTGCGGCTCACTTAAGCTTCATCGCTTTCTTTGCTGCCTTGACACCAGCACTGGAACATACAGCTGCTGGTTTGTTGTTGGTTAGAACGCAGATCGCAGCAGTGTGCTCATTCGCAGAAGCAATGATTGCTTGGGTTACTGGATTCGTTGGGTCGCTGAGTGCAGTCGCGATTTGTCCTTGGGTGAGGCCAGCAAGTGCAGCCGGAGTGAAACTTGCTCCAGCCGATAAGAACTTGTTGCCCATGTCAATGAATGGAATTGAACCGTTTTCCTGTGTTGAGGTGAACGAAGGAATGTACTTCATTGTGTCGTACTTCTTTACAAGTGCAGTCTGCGCTGCAGTCATTTTTTGAAGTGGGTAGTAGAAGTTTGTAGCAGGGTTTGGGATGCTGGTAAATGTTTCAACACTTGAAAAAGCTACGTAAGGCGATGTGTAAGAAGACTGACGGAATGTAAATGTCTTCGTGTTTGGATACACGTCAGTTGCGCCACTTTGTGCAAACCCAAGGTTGCTAAATTTCCCAAAACGACTTAGGGCAATCACCGTTGTCCATCGCTCTGCGGCACAGTACGGGCAGTATTCTGCACCGACGTAAAGAATTGATGGGAGAGACTTACCGTTAATGGTCTTAGTGAGCGCTGGTTGCCCACTTAGTGGTGATGGCGCACTAATTGGAGCAACTGGTGAGTTAACGCCAACAGCATTGAATACTGAATCTGGCACAGAAGATATTTGGCTCATGGTTGTAGCGTCGACTGGCTCAAAGGTTGTTGAAGCCTTCGCTGCGGGTGATCCGCTGGTCATTTTTATTGCAACGAGACCAACAACGATTACGAGAACGACTCCCACGGCAATCCATGTGAAGAGTCCGGCGGGGCGCCCACCTTTTGCGGGGGTTTGGGCCTTCTTGTTAGCGGGTGACTTTGCCACGATGCTCCTTATTGCTGTTTAGATATACAAACTTAGTGGACATATGGCAAATAGGCGCTTTCGTTATGAAACTCTTAGGTAGTTTGCTTTATGGCCGAAATTCTGACTCCTAGACCCGCCGCCACCGTAATTACCCTGCGAGACGCCCCAGAGGGCTTTGAAGTTCTCATGCTGAAGCGCAATTTAAATAGTGACTTCATTGGCGGAGCCTATGTATTCCCGGGTGGTGGCGTTGACGTAGGTGATGCGGGAGATTCTGGTCAAAAACTTTCAATCGGCATCACCGACGCAGAAGCCTCGAATCGACTTGGAATAGAAAGTGGCGGTCTCGCGTACTACGTAGCGTGTCTACGAGAATTATTTGAAGAAGCTGGCCTTATTGTTGCGTGTGACGCAGATGGCAATCCAGTTCGATTTAGTGATCCTGAAACTATCAAACGAATGGCCGCACACAGACGCGCTGTTAATGCGAATGAACTCAAGTTCATTGACATGATGGAACAAGAACAATTGTTTCTCGATCTCAGAGGTCTTGCCTACAGTGCGCACTGGGTAACACCTATTGGACCACCTCGTAGGTACGACACAAGATTCTTCGTGGCCCTTGCTCCAACTGATCAAGTTGCCACGCATGACGCTGGCGAGACTGTCGCCGACCAGTGGGTGCGTCCACTCGAAGCTCTTGCAATGCATGAGCGCGGGGAACTGGAGATGATTTTTCCAACCATAAAGAATTTGAAAGATATTGCTCACTTCACAACGTCACGTGAAGTTCTCGACTTTGCGAATTCCCTAACTGAAATTCCTCGTATCGAGCCGCGGTTTAA
>CAIJWX010000063.1:0-13250 GCA_903824535.1 uncultured Actinomycetes bacterium
AGACTGGACTTTTACAAGGAGTCCTGTGCCAGCAACCGTTGTAGTTGGAACCCAGTGGGGTGATGAAGGTAAGGGGAAACTAACCGACCTCCTCTCACGCGAAATGGACATGGTTGTTCGCTATCAAGGCGGACATAATGCCGGTCACCGAATTGTTGTTGAAGGCGAAGCATTCGCACTTCAACTAGTCCCATCGGGAGTTTTGTACCCACACATCACACCAGTAATTGGTAACGGTGTTGTTGTAGACCCTTCTGTTCTTCTCACCGAGCTCGACACACTTTCATCTAAGGGTGTTGACGTATCTCGACTAGTTGTTTCTGGAAACGCGCACCTCATCATGCCGTACCACCAAGAAATCGACCGACTCACTGAACGCTTCTTGGGAAAGAACGCACTCGGCACCACCAAGCGAGGCATTGGACCGGCGTACGCAGACAAGTCATCGCGTGTTGGTCTTCGAGTTCAAGACCTGCTTGATCCAAAAATCTTCCGTGAAAAACTCGAAGTAGTTCTGCACGAAAAGAATTTGTTGCTCAACAAGATCTACAACCGACCCGCACTAAGTGCGAAAGATATTGCTGACAGGTATCTCGATGAATTAGCTCCTCGTGTTGCACCAATGATTGGTGACACCGTGAACATAATTCACACTGCTCTAGCTGAAGGTAAGCGCATTCTTCTCGAAGGTGCACAGGCAACATTCCTCGACCTCGATCACGGAACGTACCCGTTTGTTACCTCGTCAAATCCAGTCGCAGGTGGTGCGTGCATTGGATCAGGACTTGGCCCACGTGACCTAACTGGAATTGTCGGAATTGCGAAGGCGTACATCACACGCGTTGGCGCTGGACCGTTCCCTACAGAGCTTGATGGTGACATGGCAGAACTACTTGTTGACCGTGGTCACGAGTACGGAACCAACACCGGTCGCAGACGTCGCGTTGGTTGGTTTGACGCCGTAATGGCTCGCCAAGCAGCTCGACTTAATTCACTTACTGAAATCGCACTTACGAAGATGGATGTATTGGACACCCTTGATGAGATCAAGGTCTGCGTTGCCTACGAAGCTGACGGCGTTCGCTACGACTTCCCTCCGTATCACCAGTCGATTCTTCACAACGTAACTCCTATCTACGAAACATTGCCTGGCTGGAAGACGGACATCACGGCTTCAACTAAGTATTCTGACCTACCAGTTAATGCGCAGAAGTATGTGAAGTTTCTTGAAGAAACCACTGGTGTGACCATCTCAGTTGTTGGAGTTGGCCCCGGCCGAGAGCAATTCGTTAAGCCGTCGTGAGTCGCTGCGTAGTCGTTGGCTCAGGCGCTCGCGAACACGCACTCGCGTGGGGACTTTCAAAATCTGCAGAAGTAATCGTTACCCCTGGTAACGCTGGTATTGCAGCTCACGGTATTACCTGTGTGAGTACACCCGCGACAGAACTCGATGCGGACCTCTTTGTCATTGGACCAGAGCAACCACTTGTTGAAGGATTAGCAACGAAACTTCGCGCACAAGGAAAAGTTGTCATGGGCCCAGGAGAAGACGGCGCACTTCTTGAGGGCTCAAAAGCATTCATGAAAGATTTCTTAAAAGCTGCTTCAGTACCAACTGCTGGGTATGGAACATTCAACAACGTAGAAGATGCAATTTCATTTCTACAAACAATGACTGCACCGTACGTAATTAAAACTGATGGACTCGCCGCAGGAAAAGGTGTTCTCGTAACAAATGACTTTGAAGAAGCATGTCGTGACATTAAAGACAAGCTCAGTGGTGAAGCTTTTGGTGACGCAGGCACCACGGTAATTATCGAAGAAGGACTTGACGGCGAAGAATGCTCTCTGATTGTTTTATGTGATGGAACGAATGTTCTTCCATTAGTACCGGCTCAAGACTTCAAACGTGTTGGTGACAACAATGAAGGAGCCAATACTGGTGGCATGGGTGCCTACGCCCCAATGGTTGCAATGAACGATGAACTCGTTGCAACGGTTATGGAAAAAATTATTGCGCCAACAGTTGTTGAACTCAAGAAACGCGGGATTGATTTTCGTGGAGTTCTTTACGCCGGGGTTATGCTCACATCAAAAGGTCCAAAGTTGCTTGAATACAACGTTCGCTTTGGTGATCCTGAGACTGAAGTACTGGTGCCTCTCTACGGTGACCGAATTTTTGAATTACTTCAACGCACCGGCGAAGGGAACCTGTCCGGAGTACTTGAAAAGTCATCCGGCAATGCCGTAACGGTTGTTCTGGCGGCAGAGGGCTATCCCCAGAGCCCAAGAAAAGGTGACGTTATTGCGGGCCTTGGCTCCAATGGCCAGCTCAAATCGCCAATTGATGGAGTTACGGTCTTTCACGCCGGAACCACCAAAAACGAGTCCGGTGAGTTTGTCACCGCTGGTGGAAGAGTGTTTGCAGTAACCGGTGTAGGGCCTTCAATGAAAGAAGCAAGAAGTCGTGCTTACGAGGCCGCATCGCTCATAACCTTTAAGGGGAAAGTCATGCGAAGTGACATTGCCCTTGCCGTGGTCTAAAGGAGACGAATGATTCCAAGGTATTCACCCAAGGATGTTGCGGCACTGTTCAGTGACGAGAATCGCTTTGACACAATGCTCGAGGTTGAGTTACTCGCTGCAGAAGGGCTCGCCGAACACGGCGTGCTTCCAAAGGATGATGTTGCGAAACTTCGTCCTCGTCGTCCAGTCATTGATGCAGCATTTGTTGCTGAAGTTGACGAACGAGAACTAATTACTAACCACGACACCGCAGCCTTTGTTGATCTCGTGCAAGCAAAAATTGGAATGCCTGAAGGTGCATGGATTCACTACGGACTTACTTCTTCAGATGTAGTTGATACTGCACTTTGTCACACGATTACGCGTGCCATGGACATCGTGATTGAAGAAGCGACTGCACTGCGTGATGCGCTTACACGTCGTGCAAAAGAAACAGTCGACATGCCAATCACGGGTCGCACACACGGCATGCATGCTGAACCAACAACGTACGGTGCAAAGTTTGCTCTGTTTGCATTGCAAGTACAGCGTGACATCGAACGTGCGAAGAATGCGCGTGCATCAATTGCAGTCGGGAAACTTTCTGGAGCAGTTGGAACGTATTCAAATATTGATCCAAAAGTTGAAGCGTATGTATGTGAGAAGCTTGGGCTTGCTCCGGTTCCTGCAACGCAAGTCATTGCACGCGACCGACACGCTGAAGTTCTCTACGCATGTGCGGCGCTTGGAACATCAATGGAGCAGTTTGCTCTAGAGGTTCGTCACCTGGCTCGCACCGAAGTTGGAGAAGCCGCCGAGCCATTTGGCAAGGGTCAAAAGGGTTCTTCAGCCATGCCCCACAAACGTAATCCTGTGCTGTCAGAACGGCTTTGCGGCCTTTCTCGAGTGCTTCGTGGGTACTTACAAGCTGGTCTGGAAGACGTGGCACTCTGGCATGAACGAGACATCTCACACTCAAGTGTTGAACGCGTAATCATGCCTGATGCGTTGCAGCTCACGGTCTACATGCTTCGTAAAGCAACTGGACTTGCAGATGGACTTGTGCTCTATCCGGAGCGTGCTCTTGAAAACTTGAACGTCAATTCACTCGGACTCGTATTCTCACAGTCTGTACTGCTTGCGTTAGTTGATTCAGGAATGTCTCGTGATGATGCGTACAGAATTGTTCAGTCCGCCGCACGCGAAGCGGTTGAGTCTCGCAAAAACTTCCGTGAAGTTATTGAAGCGGATGCTGCGGTAACGCTTTCGAAGGGTGTAGTCGCTAATGCATTTGACGCGCAGCGACTCCTCCAGCACCGTGCACGATTTATTGATGCTCTGACGTGGGCCAAGTGAGCGAAGTAGCTCTTCGTCACATCTATTCGGGCAAAGTCCGAGATCTGTACGAAGTAGATGCGCAGCGCTTGCTGATGGTCGCGTCTAATCGTCTCAGTGCATTCGATGTTGTCATGAACGAAACAATTGAAAACAAGGGCCGTGTATTAACTGGCATGACTAATTACTGGTTACGTGAATTTTCTGAATTAGTTCCCATGGCACTTATTTCGTGCGACCCAGAAGAAATTGAAAAGTCTGTTCCAGGTTTCATGAACAAAAAAGAGTGGCATGGCAGCACCATGCTTGTAATGAAGGCAGAAATGCTTTCACTTGAATGCATTGTTCGCGGGAGACTTGCGGGGCAGGCGTATGACGAATATATCCTTACTGGAACGGTTCACAACATGCCGGCGCCAAAGGGGATGTCGCTAACTGATCCTTTCCCAACTCCTATGTTCACCCCTTCAACGAAGGCCGACGAGGGGCACGACATCAACATTGACCTAGCAACAGCTGCATCAATTGTTGGGACCGAAACCCTTTCTCAGGCTGAGTCAATGTGTCTTGATCTATTCAGTAGGGCTAGCAAGAAACTTGAAGCATCGGGACTCACCCTTGCTGACACCAAGTTTGAACTTGGCTTCATCGACGGAAAACTTGTTGTATGTGATGAAGTGCTTACACCCGATTCATCAAGAATCTGGCCAAGCGACCAAGTCCGTTCGGGAGAGACACCTCCATCTTTTGACAAACAACCCTTCAGAGACTGGTTGAGTCAGCAATCATGGGACAAAACACCACCTCCACCGACTGTCCCGCAGGAAATTCTTGACATCACTTCCAAAAGATATGTCAGTGCGTATGAAAAAGTGACCGGCAAACCACTCTCAGACTGGTACGGTGCGTAGCAATGAAATACTCAATCATCGTTGACGTCACTCTTCGCCAAGGAATCTCCGACCCTGAAGGGGCGACTATTGAACGCGCGCTTCCTGCACTTGGCTTCACTGGTGTGAGCGATGTTCGTGCTGGTAAGTCCTTTCGTCTCAATGTTGAAGCGGAAAATGAAGCTGCAGCACTCGAAAAAGCGACTGCACTCGCACAACGACTTTTGTCGAACCCAGTTATTGAAGATTCGCGCGCGCGTATAAGCGCAGAAGGATAACTATGTCGCGCATTGGCGTTGTAGTTTTTCCAGGATCAAACTGTGAATACGATGCCGCTGCAGCAGTAACGCAACTAGGCGGCACCGCCGAGTTCGTATGGCACGGACAAGACAACGTTGATGGTTTTGACGGAATAATTCTTCCTGGTGGGTTCGCGCATGGCGACTATTTGCGACCTGGTGCACTGGCACGTTTCTCGCCAGTCATGACAGCAGTTGCCAAGTTTGCGAGCGAAGGTGGTTCCGTTCTTGGAATCTGCAACGGTTTTCAGGTACTAACTGAAGCAGGGCTTCTACCAGGCGCGCTGCAAAAAAATCGTGGGCTCACGTTTCTATGTCACCAAACAACGTTGATTGTCGAGTCAACGAGGTCGGTGCTCACAAGTAATGCCACCAAAGGCCAAGAGCTAAGTATTCCAATCAATCACTTCTCAGGCTCGTACACGTGTGATGACAAGACCTACGAAGAACTTGTGGCAAATGATCAGATTGTCCTTACGTACAAAGAGAACCCGAACGGTTCAAGAAACGATATTGCGGGTGTTTCGAATCTCGCCGGAAACGTTGTTGGTTTGATGCCTCACCCGGAGCGTGCGATGTCACTGCTACTTGGAAGTGCAGACGGCAAGGTGTTGCTATCGAGTTTTGTAGGAAAGACCCTCAGCGTTCGTTAGTTTTCTGTTCTGCTTATGCCAGCGGCTTTAAGAACATCGGCGCCAACGCCCAATTCACGAAATGCGGCGTAGCTAATTCCATTTCGCTTGGCGTATGACTTGGCAATCTTGATGAAGTCCTTTTCGACACTTGTGAGGTCCACGCGTGCACTTAAACGTTCTTTTTCTTCAACTAGGTCAAACCGTCTCTGGGTCAGTTCTAGGCGCTGCACTGGTGCTGCATTGACTATTTCCTTGTCGATTCTTGTTATTTGCATGCTTATTGATTCCGGGGTGCGCTTTCGTCCACGCTTACCTTTGCCTGCGACAATTGCCTCTAAGTACTTGTTGACAATTCGAGATTCATTTCGACCAATAGCTAGCTTTTCCTTGTGCTCGTCTGACATGGCACGTCTGGACTTTGGTTTTATTTTTGTATTTGTAGGCATGGGGGTCCTTTGTAAAATACCTTTTTGTTGTTACGAATAATCAGAATAGGATAAAACTTTAACTGCTTAATTAGACCCTTCAATCGCTTTTATCGGTACAAATTTTATTAAATCATTTGTACCTTTTTTTTCTTATCTAATAATATGACATAAAGACTTATTTTTAATGGGGTAGAGAATTAACTATTTAGGCATTTTTATCTAAAGATAACTGTCATATTGCACAAAATCTCAGGTAGTTTGTTGTCGTGAATAGCGCATATGAGCATCTGCACCGAGCGCTTGGTCTTACCGATTCTGAATTCGAAGACATCAAAACTGTTCTCGGTCGCGAGCCAAATCATCTCGAGTTAGCGCTGTATGGCGTGATGTGGAGTGAACACTGCTCCTATAAATCTTCACGAATCCACCTAAAGCGTCTCCCTTCAAAGGGGGATCATGTTCTCGTTGGCCCCGGTGAAGGAGCTGGCGTGATTGACGCTGGCGACGGTATTGGTGTGGCGATTCGAATTGAGAGCCATAACCACCCTTCAGCAATCGAGCCGTACCAAGGAGCCGCAACTGGCGTTGGTGGAATTTTGCGCGATGTGTTCTCCATGGGAGCACGTCCTCTCGCAGTTATGGACCCACTCTTTTTTGGTGAACTCACTGACGCGCGACAGCGCTGGTTAGTTGAAGGTGTTGTCTCTGGTGTTTCTGGTTACGGCAACTCAGTAGGTGTTCCAAACATTGGCGGGGAACTCACTTTTGATGACTGCTACGCATCAAACCCACTCGTAAATGTTCTCTGTGTAGGAGCGCTTCCAAAAGACCGACTCGTTCTTGGGATTGCATCTGGTGTTGGTAATTTCGCGGTGCTTCTCGGTTCTTCAACTGGTCGTGACGGTATTGGTGGAGTGTCTGTTCTTGCGTCGGCTGGGTTCCAGGGCGACGACGGTGCAGCATCACTTGATGATGCGAAGCGCCCAAGTGTCCAAGTAGGCGACCCTTATGAAGAGAAGCGTCTCATTGAAGCTTGTTTAGAGCTGCTTGATCAAAAACTCGTTGTAGGAATTCAAGACCTCGGTGGTGCTGGACTTGTATGCGCCACCAGTGAAACTGCTGCCAAGGGCGGCGTTGGACTTGATGTAAATATCAATGCCGTTCCTCAGCGTGAAGCGGGAATGGTGTCATGGGAAATCATGACGTCAGAAAGTCAAGAGCGCATGCTCGCAATTGTCACGCCTCAGGACTGGCCAGCCGTTGAAGCGCTTTGCAAGAAGTGGGAAGTCAGAGCAAACGTTGTTGCGCATGTTGTTGAACCATCGAAGGACAAAGACGGCAACCTAGTTGGCATGCTTCGAATTCGAGATGGATTTGATGGCGAAGTACTTGGTGAAGTTCCAGCGAAGTCACTCGCAGATCAGGCTCCTCTGTACAACAGGCCTATGGCTCGTCCAGCCAACCTCGACGCAATTCAAAAAGATGACCCAACGTTGGACGAGCCAGTTGGCTCTCCTAACGAAGACCTGCTTGATCTACTCATTGATCCAGCGTGGGTTTACCGTCAGTACGATTCACAACTCTTCTTAAACACAGTCGTTGGCCCAGGTCGCGACGCGGCACTTCTTCGACTCGCCGGCCCTGGTCTTCCAGAGTCGAACCGTGGCATTGCACTTTCAACGGACTCAAATCCACGTTGGTGCGCGCTTGACCCTCGTAAGGGAACACTGCTCACCGTTGCAGAAAGTGTTTCAAATTTGGCCTGTGTTGGAGCAACTGCAAAGGCACTCGTTAACTGTCTCAACTTCGGAAATCCAGAGCATCCAGAAGTTATGTGGCAACTTTCTGAATCAATTGACGGCATGGCTGAGGCGTGCAACGCAATGGGTATCCCTGTTGTTGGTGGCAACGTTTCTCTCTACAACGAAAGTGGTGGCAACGACATTGATCCAACGCCAGTTGTGGGGCTGCTTGGTGTTGTTGACTCGCTTATGTCTCCTCCACCTGGTTGGAACTGGAAACAGGGCGACAGTGTTGTGCTCGTTGGAAAGCGAGAAGCAAACGATGGCGTGGCGTTCCCACTCGGAGGATCGCGATGGGCTACTCGACGAGGGCGGCGTGGTGGCACAGTTCCTTCGCTCGACACTGCAATGTTTAATGCAACTATCAAGTTTGTCGCCGGTGAAGTTTCATGGATCTGCAAGGGTGAGCAAAGTGACGTCACTGCAGTTCATGACATTGGTAGCGGTGGCCTTAGTGCTGCACTCGCAGAAATTGTTGCAACAACAGGACTTGGTCTTGCAGCTGCAGAGTTATCAGCCCATGGCGAACTCTTTAGTGAGTTCCCAGGTCGTTTTGTAATGGCGACGAGTGATGTTGCTGCGTTCAGCGAGCGAGCAAAGTCTGCTGGAGTACCAATTGCAGTTCTTGGCACAGTTGGTGGCGACACACTAAGCGTTGGTTCAACAATCAATATCAGTGTTAGTGAAATTGAAAGTCGTCGTAGCAACGCACTTAGTAGTGCACTTGCATCAGTTGACTAACGAGCAGCCTTCATCTCGTCGAGAACTTCGTTTGGTACACGTAGGTCACCAGTACGTCCAAGACCTAACTTCACGTCTTCTTTGTACGAACCGTGGTAGTCAGATCCACCAGTAGGAATTAGTCCTGCGTTCCTTGTGAGCTTCACCATGTGTCCGCGAGTTTTTTCATTAACCCCGCCGTAATACGCTTCTGCTCCGGCGAAACCACGGTCTCTCAGTGAATTAAGCACCTTAGGCATTGTCTCTTCAATTTCGGTTGCCGAGAGTGAGGAAACATAATTCACTAGTGGGTGAGCAACAGAGAAGACTGTTCCTGATCCCTTAGCGGCATCCATGAATTCCTCCACGGACATGCTCTTTCTCGATACGTGAGCTTTGCCACCTTCGCCAAGCCAGTCAGCGAACACTGCGTTCCAAGTCTCGGGATCTTTTTCTCCGACAATCTCTGGGTGAAGTTCAAACATTGCCTGAGCGAAGTGGGGGCGACCAATATTGTCGGCGTTACCAACAAGCTCGGTGAGGAACTCAAGATTGATTTTCTCAAAACCCTTTTCGCGAAGCAGCTCAACTAACTTTTCATTGCGCTCCGTCCGGTCACGGCGCATTTCAGCAAGTTTTTGTTGAACTGGGTGGCTGAGGTCTAGGGGCAAGAAGTAGGCAAGCACATGGATATTTCGTGGCGTTGAGGGGCCACTAGAACGTTGTTTTGGGAACTCCGGATCTCGTAATGAAACCTCAGTTCCTGCAATGAGTTCAATGCCGTACTGGGCGCATGAGGCGGCCATCCGGTCATAGCTAGCGGTGGTGTCGTGGTCAGTAAGTGAGATCGCTGAAATACCAATTTTGCTGGCGTTTCGCGCCAACTGCTCAGGGGTGTCTGAACCGTCGGAAAACGTCGAGTGGGTATGTAGGTCAATCATTAGTTAAGCGTACCGAGAGCCCAAGCCATGTGCCAAGATTACACAGTGCTTTCGCAACTAAATACCCATAAGGCGCAAGCTCAATGAAAGAAGCGTGCGGAGTCGTAGGGATAATTGCCCCAGGACGAAACGTGGCACACCTTTGCTTTGATGCCCTTTATGCGTTACAGCACCGCGGACAAGAATCAGCCGGGATGGCGACATTCGACAATAAGCAAATTACGGTCGTAAAAGACAATGGACTCGTCAGTCACGTTTTTAGCGACACCACCCTTCGCGCGCTGAGTGGCTCACACGTCATTGGTCACACGAGATACTCAACTTCTGGTTCTGCAAACTGGACCGCAGCGCAACCGGTGTACCGCAGCGCTGGAACATCTGGATTCGCGCTTGGTCATAATGGCAATCTCACCAACACCGCTGAACTCGCTGACGTTGCAGGTATTCAAGTGACAACAATGTTGTCCGACTCAGACCTCGTCGCAGAACTTCTCGCTCGTGAAATTGAAAGTGGTGCCGCAATGCCACATGCACTGAGGTCAGTTCTTTCAAAAGCCGAGGGTGCATTCTCAATGGTGATTCTTGAATCAGACACTGTTTATGCGGTGCGCGATCCGTACGGTTTTCGCCCACTCTGTATTGGACGACTCGGCACTGAAGATGCACCTGAAGGTTGGATAGTTGCTTCTGAGTCACCGGCACTTGACGTGATTGGTGCAGCGTTTGTTCGAGAAATAAAGCCTGGCGAGATGGTGACAATTACTGAGCAAGGTGTTTCGTTTGTTCAACTGTTAGAGCCAGCGGGCGAAAAAGAAATGCTCTGTATTTTTGAATTCGTTTACTTTGCTCGTCCCGACACGTACCTCATGGGTCACCAAGTGCACACGGCACGTCGTCGCATGGGTGAGCTTCTGGCTAAGCAGTCACACGTTGATGCAGACATTGTTATGGGAGTGCCCGACTCTGGAATCCCTGCAGCAGAAGGCTTTGCAAAGGCATCGGGAATTCCATTCGGCTACGGACTTGTAAAGAATCGTTACATCGGCCGCACGTTTATTTCACCGGACCAGAACAAGCGTGAAGCGAGTGTTCGCAGAAAGCTAAATCCTCTTCGTGAAAATATTGAAGGACAACGACTTGTTGTTATTGATGACTCCATTGTTCGAGGCACCACAACGAAGGCTCTAGTAGCAATGTTGCGTGACGCGGGGGCAAAAGAAGTGCACCTCCGAATTTCATCGCCACCATTTTCATGGCCTTGTTACTACGGCATTGATACGCCTAACCGCGAAGATCTTCTTGCAGCGAACAACACCATTGAAGAGATGCGGGACTTTATTGGATGCGACTCACTCAAGTTCATTTCTCTAGAAAACCTACGTACTGCAATTCAGTTAAATGGTGAGTGCTGTGATGCTTGTCTAACGGGCAACTACTCAGCTCCTACGCCGGTTGCACTCGGCAAGGGTGCACGCTGGTGAGTCGACTACTCGACCAAGCACCAGGGGGAATGACCTACGCGCAGTCGGGTGTCTCAATTGATGCGGGTGATGAAGCAGTAGAGAGAATTAAAAATGTTGTTGCCAGCACGAAGCGCCCAGAAGTTCTCGGTGGCATTGGTGGTTTCGGTGGCCTCTTCAAATTAGACATTTCAAAGTTCAAAGAACCAGTTCTCGTGGCGTCAGCTGACGGCGTTGGAACAAAACTTGAAGTTGCACGCCAAGTTGGTCGATACGACTCAGTTGGCATTGACCTCGTTGCAATGCTTGTAGATGACCTGGCGTGTATTGGCGCTGAGCCACTGTTTCTCCTTGACTACGTTGCCGTTGGTGCACTCGACCCAGCACGACTCGAAGAGCTCGTCACAGGAATTGCTGCAGGATGTCGCCAGGCAAACACTGCGCTCCTTGGTGGTGAGACTGCAGAACACGGTGGTGTCATGAAACCTGATGACCTTGATGTTGCTGGGTTCGCTGTGGGCGTTGTTGAGCGTGGAACTGAAATGGGACCAGAACGAGTCAAGGACGGCGACGTTCTTATTGGACTCGGCTCTCCAGGTCTTAGGTCAAATGGCTACTCACTCGCACGAAATGTTCTCGTGAAGAACCCGAGCGATCTAAACGCACCAGCATTTGAAGGTTCACCTAGAACTCTCGGTGACGAGCTACTTGTGCCTTCAGTGATTTACGCGCCAACCATTACTGCAATGCGTGCAGAACTTGGTTCATCTGTTCATGGTGCAGCGCACATTACTGGAGGCGGCATTCTCGGAAACGTTGTTCGAATCTTGCCTGAAGGTCTTAACGCAAACATTGAAATGGATTCGTTTGAGACACCTGAGATTTTCTTTGAGATCCAACGACGAGGTCAAGTGAGCGCTGACGAAATGGTTCGTGTCTTTAACTGTGGTCTCGGAATGGTTGTGAGTGTTGATCCTTCGAGTGCGTCTGCTGCGCTCTCTATTGCTAGAGCTCAAGGTATTACAGCAACAGTCGTTGGAAGCATCTCGGCTGGCTCACAAAAGGTCGTTCTCTCATGACAACTGCACGTGAAAGAGTTCTCAGTCACCTTCTAGAACACTCAGTTCGCAGGGGAGACTTCACATTGAAGTCAGGTCGTAAGTCTTCGTGGTTTATTGATTCCAAGCAAACCATTTGCGCACCAGAAGTCATGGTTGACGTTGCTGAGCTGCTGCTCGAAAAAATACCTGCTGATGCAACAGCTATTGGCGGTCTCACCATGGGCGCCGACGGGGCAACGTTCATTACTGCAGGAGTAGCTGGGACAAAAGGTCGTGCACTGCGTGCCTTTAGTGTCAGAAAAGAAGTTAAAGATCACGGTGCCGGTGGCCGTATTGCTGGTTCACTTAAGCCCGGCGACCGAGTGGTGATTACTGAAGACACCGTGACTCGTGGCACCAGTCTTTTAGAAGCTGCGCGAGTGGTGAGAGATTTCGGCGCTGAAGTGATTTTGCTACTCGCTGTTGTCGACCGTGGTGGCACTGCAGCCGCAATGGCTAAAGAAGAGGGCTGGAAATTTGATGCACTCTTCAGCGCACCCGATCTCGGATTTGACTACGAAGGCGCTTAACTAGCTGCGAGTACGTCAAGTACTCGTGTTCGCCACGCTCTGATGTCGGGGTAGAACTCGTCAGTTGTGTGACCGAAGCGAAGCACTAGTGCATCAAGTGATGGGATCACACTGATCATCTGTCCTTCGTACCCATTAGCCCAGTACGTGCCGTACTTGTCACCGCTGACCCACCACTGCCATGAGTAGAACGATCCACTTTCGTCTTCACTGTGAGGAATTTGCGCAGTGTTTACCCAGTCCTCACTAATGAGTTGTTCGCCGTCCCACTCGCCACCGCGTAAATACAAAAGTCCAAATTTTGCAAAGTCGAGTGCCTGCGCGTGAACGAAGCTTGAAGCAACCCACGTGCCCTTATCGTCGTACGCTGCGACTGCGCTGCTCATACCCAGTGGTCTGAAGAGCTTCTTTGTTAAATAGTCGTTGTATTTTTCTCCGTAGCCAACATTGTCAGCAACTATTCGACTTAAAACATTTGTTGTTCCACTGGAGTAGTTGTAGAACGTTCCCGGCTCGTGGGCGAGGGGCATTGACGCAACATATGCAGCCATGTCCTGCTTCGCGTCTCCATACAGCATTGCAATTACGTCACTTGGATTATCAAC
>CAIJWX010000064.1:0-6437 GCA_903824535.1 uncultured Actinomycetes bacterium
ACATGCGGACTTGCTCGAGGCTCCTGAAGAGGCGACGGAAGTTATTACCAAATTTTTCCAAAAAGTAATCGCAGGTAAGTAATTACATTAAAATAACTGGGTATCAGAAAGATTTTCGTGAAATTCTGGCAGGTATTTTAGAGCCCACACTCTGAACGCAATTCCAACCGGAAGTAGATCCACACCGCTCTCAGTGAGCTTGTACGGATTGCCACGTAAAGAAGCATCAGGATTCACATGCTCAATCAAGTGAAACTCTTCCAGCATTTTGAGTCGTGTGGCCAAAATATTTGTAGAGATTTTTTCTGACGCATTCAAGAACTCTGAGTAGGTTCTTGTTCCATGAATTGCTAAGTCTCTAATAATCAGAAGTGACCACTTATCACCCAAGACGTCAAGAGCTGAACTCAATGGACAAATTGATCGCCAGTCAGGCATTGATTCATTCTTTGGTTTCATCTTCAGCACTCCTCGAAAGTTCACTTCGAGTCTATGGCTTTAAGGGTGAGTCATGTCCTCGGGAACAACGGCCTTATCGAACTCTTCACCAGTCATAAAACCAAGCGCAACAACTGACTCACGTAGCGTTAAACGCTCTTTGTGAGCCTTCTTCGCGACTTGAGCTGCTTTGTCATAGCCAATGATTGGATTGAGAGCAGTAACGAGCATGAGCGAGTTATTGAGGTGATTCTTGATCTGTTCATAATCAGGTTCGAGACCCTCAACACAGAATTCACGGAATCGGTCACAAGCGTCAGTGAGTAGATCAATCGAGTTACAGAAGTTATGAATGATAACTGGTTTGCAAACATTGAGTTCCAAGTTTCCACGAGCACCGGCAATACCAATTGCGGCGTCATTGCCGTACACCTGAATGCTGACCATGATCATTGCTTCAGACTGTGTTGGATTCACCTTTCCAGGCATGATTGAGCTGCCTGGCTCATTCTCAGGAAGTTGTAATTCACCGAGGCCAGAGCGTGGACCAGAGCCAAGCCAACGAAGATCATCTGCGATCTTGGTGAGACTTGCGGCGAGTGTCTTAATTGCACCATGAGCAAATACCAGTGCGTCATGTGCCGCAAGTGCAGCGAACTTATTTGGTGCAGTTACAAATGGCTTTCCCGTCATCTTGGCAATGGCCTTAGCAACACGGTCACCAAACTCAGGGTGTGTATTTAAGCCAGTTCCAACTGCAGTTCCACCAGCAGCAAGTTCGTACAGACCCGGCAGCACTATTTGCAGACGCTCAAGGTCAGCATCAAGCTGTGAAACGTAGCCCGAGAACTCTTGTCCCAAGGTAAGAGGAGTTGCATCCATCAGGTGAGTACGACCGATTTTGGTGACGTTTACGTAGGCTTTGGCCTTTACGTCAAGCGCGTCACGCAGACGCTTCACAGAAGGAATAAGTCGGTCCGTTATTTCAACAACCGCCGCAATGTGCATTGCGGTTGGGAACGTGTCATTTGATGACTGAGACATGTTGACATCATCATTTGGGTGCACGGGCTTCTTGGAACCCATTTCCCCGCCGGCTATTTCAATGGCACGGTTAGAAATAACTTCGTTGACGTTCATATTGGTCTGGGTTCCAGAACCGGTCTGCCAGATACGAAGTGGAAATTCATCCTTAAGTGTTCCGTCGATTACTTCAGCGGCGGCTCGCTGAATCAACTCTGACTTCTCCTTGTCAAGCTTGCCCAGTGCTTCATTTACCTGTGCAGAAGCTGACTTCAAAATACCGAATGAACGAATGAGCGCAGGTGGCATTGTTTCATTGCTGATCTCAAAGTGATGAAGACTGCGTTCAGTCTGTGCACCCCAGTAGCGGTCACTACGAACTTCAATAGTTCCCATGGTGTCTGATTCGGTACGAAATTCACTCATGATTTTCCTTCTACTTCTTCTTGGTCATTTTTTCGCTACTGCCTTTTTGGCCGCAGGCTTTTTAGCAGCAGCCTTTTTAGCTGGTGCAGCCTTCTTGGTTGCGGCTTTCTTTGTAGCTGACTTTACTTTTGAACTGGCGGGCTTTGTGGCAACGCCATACATCGCGAGTCCCTGTGCGTATGTCTTCTCAGCCTTCTTAACGTCCTCAGCGCGTGGACCGTCTCCATCACCAGGAACTTCAAGCAACATAGGAATGTTGCGAATCTTTGGGTGACCCATAAGTGCAGCGAGGCCCTTGGCGCCTATTGTTCCCTCGTCAATGTTTGCGTGTCGGTCTTTGTTACCGCCGAGTTCAATTTTCGAGTCATTGAGGTGGAAACACTTAAGTCGGTCCATGCCAATGCGTGAATCAACTTCTTTCACAAGCTTCTTTGCACCATCAACTGTTGAGAAGTCGAAACCACTCGCCCAGAGGTGCTGAGTGTCGATGCAGAGTCCGAGTCGCTCATCTTTTCCGCAGGCATTAATCATTGCTTCAATCTCGTCAAAACTTCGACCAACGGTGCCTCCGGCTCCTGCGGTATTTTCAATCAAAATCGGACAGTCGTCAACGCCGTTAGGAGACTTGTCAGCGCCGTCAAGTGCGCGCATGAATGCTTCAGCGATTTGTGGCAACGCTTTTTCAAAACCCTCGCCCATGTGGCTACCCGTATGGACAACAACTCCCTTAGCCCCCATGCCTCTTCCAACTGTGAGATTGGTCGTTAGACAAAGAATGGACTTCTCGTAGAGCTCTTTGTTGGGGCTAGCGAGATTGATCAGATATGTCGCGTGACAGAAGGTGTCTTTGATCGTTGGGTGAGCTGCTTGGGCTTCTCGGAATGTCGCCAGGACTTTGTCCTCATAGAGCGAAGGCTTCCACATTCGTGGGCTCTGGGTGAAGATTTGAATCGAGGTGGCCCCGATCTCTACTCCAGCGTCAAGTGAGGGGGTAAGTTTCCCGCCACCGCGTACATGTGCACCAATGTTCATTACAGTAAAACTAGTAGCCAAACGACATAATCTCGACAGGAGCCCTAATGACCGATACATTCACACCCGCAGCCCACGCAGTCTTTGAGAAAAAGGTCCTCGCCCACGTCGCTACTTTGATGCCCGATGGAGCACCGAACGTTACGCCGGTCTGGGTCATGCTCGATGGAAACGACATCATCATCAATACCGCTCTCGGAAGGTCTAAGGCTCGCAACCTCGCCACCGACGCTCGAGTTGCAGTTTCGCTCACTGATCCTGATGATCCATACGTGTGTATTGCTGTGATGGGAACCGTAATTCAGTTCACCACCGACGGTGCAGATGCAGTAATTGATCAGCTAGCGAAGAAATACCTTGGCGTTGATTCGTACCCATTTAGAAGTGAGACTGAAATTCGTGTAACTGTTCGAATTCAACCCGACCGCATTTCAATGCAGCCCCAAGAGTTAGGCGAACGTATTGGCTGATGATCCTGGCGACAGGACTTCATCACCACAGTGCAGCGCACCGTTCTCAAAGCTCCAGACTCGAATAGGTTTTGGAGGAGCTGGACGGTTGTAGGCATTAACAATGTTGGCAACTTTGTTTGAAAAAGTTATTTCTTCATCGCTCAACATTGATCGAACTACTTCAGCCTGAGACGCTGCATCATTTCCGGCAATCACTACTTCACTGAGCTCAACGAGCCAGCTGAGTGTTGCGATATCTCTGGCACAGAGCGCTGCTGAGTACTCTTCGCCAACTTCCAACCATGCACCAACTGGTGTGGTGAGTTCTTCACGAAGAGAAGATAGGCACATAACGGTATTGGCATCGCTGCACGAAAAAAATATGTTTCCTTGGTTGAGTACCAGCGGGGCATCACCAAGTTCAGCCACTGAAAATGTTCGATGCTGAAATGACATCGTTACGGCTGTAGGTCTTCCTTGGGAAGACGCTCGATATTTACATCACGGAAAGTAAGAATACGAACGGAAGGAACAAACCGTGCAGAGCGGTACATATCCCACACCCACGCATCAGTCAGGTTGACTTCAAGAAGTGTTGGTGTCCCACTCGACTTAACGTCAACGGCAACATCATTTGCAAGATAGAAACGTCGATCAGTTTCGATTGCGAAGTCGAACATGCCGACTACAGCTTTGTATTCCTGAACTAGTGCGAGTTCGAGAGTCGACTCGTAGTCATCAAGCTCTTCATCGGCCATGGAGGCAGATTAAGCTTTTTCGGTAACGCGCAATTCCTTGATCTTCGCAGCTTTTCCACGAAGGTCACGGAGGTAGTACAACTTGGCGCGTCGAATGTCACCGAATGAATCGACTTCAATCTTGGCGATTGTCGGAGCGTGAACTGGGAATGTGCGCTCTACGCCAACTCCGAAGCTCACCTTACGAACGGTGAAAGTTTCCTGAAGACCAGATCCCTGACGACGGATAACTACGCCTTTGAAGACCTGAATACGCTCACGAGTTCCTTCAACAACACGTACGTGCACGTTGAGGGTGTCTCCTGGGCGGAATGCTGGAATGTCGTCGCGAAGTGAGTCGCGGTCAATTAGGTCGGTCGGATTCATGAGAGCGGTCCCTTTCGGATCACTGAGGCTTTAAAAGTTTAGCGGGTTTTACCGCTCTAATCCAAAGGAGGGAATTCAGCCAAGATTTCCTGGTCACTGGCGCTGAGGCCACCACGGCGCTCAATCAGGTCCGGACGGCGCTTTACGGTACGTCTGAGGGCCTGTGCACGGCGCCATCTGGCAATCTTGGCGTGATCTCCAGAGCGAAGTATCTCTGGAACTTCAAGGCCACGAAATTCAGCAGGCTTGGTGTAATGCGGGTATTCCAAGAGCCCATCACCGAATGACTCTTCAACGCTTGATTCATCATTACCTAATGCACCAGGGAGCAATCGAACAACTGCCTCAATGACACACAGGGCCGCAAGTTCACCACCCGCGAGCACAAAGTCACCGAGAGAAATTTCGTCGTCAACAACAAGGTCAATAGCTCGTTGGTCAAACCCTTCGTAGCGGCCACAGAGAAGTGAGAAACCATCGAGCTGACTGAGCTCGCGTGCAACTTCATGGGTGAAGGGTCGACCCGATGGAGTTAGCGCAATAAGTGGCTTCATGATTGAAGGATTCTTCTCCATTGTCGCAACAATTGGTTCAGCGCGAAGCACCATTCCAGCTCCTCCGCCATAAGGGGTGTCATCAACACTGCGGTGAACGTCAGTGGTTTCATCGCGTAGATCATGAACATGGAGTTGCCAAACATCTCGCTCAGCGGCACGACCCAATACAGAAGTGTGTGCGTACTGAGTGATTGCCTCTGGGAAAAGCGTTAGAACATCAATCCTCTTCGACATCGAACAGTCCTTTCGGCACATCAACGTCAATGCGAGTGTTTGGCTCAACTTGCACAACGAACGTAAGAGGAACAAGTAGACCAGTGTCTAGAACAAGAATGTCGCTGGCTGGGTTTTCTTCTACTTCTAAAACCTTGCCACGCATGATGCCTTCTTGGTCGTACACCTCAGCATTAAAAAGCTCATCAATCCAAATTGCGTCATCGTCATCAAGCCCCGGAGCAGAGAGCACCAGGCCACGAAGCGTTTCTGCCTGCTCACGAGTTGTAGTTCCTTCGAATGAAACTATGTATCGCTGCTGGTGCTTGGCGCCCGCTTTAACAATGAGTACGCCGCGTTCGGTAGTTAGCTCTGTCCCTGGAGCAATGCGTTCTTTGACGCGATCGGTCCAGAAGTCAACAAGAACTTGACCCTTGAGACCTTGGGCCTTGATGATTCGCCCGACTTCGAGCGTAGGGCGCTCTGAAGCGCTCACAATTAGTCGACGATGTCGACAGAAGTCGTAATTCCGTCACGCGAACCAGCAGCAGCAACGAGTGCGCGGATGGCTTGAGCGGTACGGCCACGACGACCAATAACGCGGCCCATGTCGTTTGGACCAACGGTGAGTGAAAGAACTACTTTTTCGTTGCGCTCGGCAACCGCTACTGAAACATCATTTGGATCTTCAGCGAGAGACTTTGCAATGAATGTAAGTGCAGCAGTCGCTGTAGCAGCGCTTTCTGCATTGAAGTCACTACGAGTTTCAGTTACTTCATCAATTGTGTTGATGTCACCGGCGACGTAGTCGTCGTTGACGTCGCTCACTTGGCAGCCTTTGCAGCCTTTGCCGCTTCGAACTGGTCAAGTGCACCACTGCCCTTAAGCAGCTTTGCAACGCGCTCAGTTGGCTGAGCACCATTCATCAACCAAGCAACAGCCTTGTCATTGTCGATGTTGTAAACGAGTTCTGGCTTAGCGATTGAAAGTCCACGAGGCTGGTATGTGCCAACAATCTCGAGGAATGCACCCGAACGGGCACGGCGGCTCTCAGCAGCAACAACACGGTAGGTCGGTTGCTTCTTCTTACCCATTCGTACCAAACGAAGTTTCACAGTCACGTCGTAATTCCCTTCAAACCTTTATTTGTCCCGGTCCACCGGAACTGGGCA
>CAIJWX010000065.1:0-16986 GCA_903824535.1 uncultured Actinomycetes bacterium
CGCTCTTGAGCTTCTCGCTGCAGCAAGCAATGACCGTGAACTTGGAACTGATGACGAAACAGGGCTTCCGATCTTCCATAAGCCTCGTCGTTATGGACCATACGTTCAAATCGGTGAAATGACTAACCCGATGGAGAAGCCAAAGTCTGCTTCTCTCTTTTCAACAATGACGCTCGAAGACATGACACTCGAAGATGCAAAGAAAATCTTGTCGTTGCCACGAGTTGTTGGTGACCACCCAGAAGGTGGTGACCCAATTTTGGTTCAGAATGGTCGCTACGGTCCGTACATCACGTGGGGCAAAGAAACTCGTTCACTAGAAACAGAAGATCAAATCTTTGAGATCAATCTCGAAGGTGCCTTGGTACTTCTCGCACAACCTAAGCAGCGTGGACGTAGGGCTGCAGCAGGGCCGCTGAAAGACCTCGGCGAAGACCCAGTTACCAAGCGCAACGTTGTTGTAAAGAATGGAAAGTTTGGTCTCTACGTAACTGACGGAGAAGTTAACGCCACACTTCGACTCGGTGATACTCCAGAAACAATTTCACTTGATCGTGCGTGTGAACTTCTTGCGGAACGTCGCAACGCTGACCCATCAACTGCACGTCCTCGCAAAGCGGCCAAAAAGGTAGCGAAGAAAGCCACCAAGAAGGCAGCTAAGAAAACTCCAGCGAAGAAGACAGCCGGAGCTGCAAAACGTGAGGCTGTTGCTAAGGGTGCGAAAGTAAACGCCGCGCTCGCGCAAACTGCCAAGTCGGACGAAGAGTAATGACTCGAGGGATCTTCCTCGTCTTTGAAGGTATTGACGCGAGCGGTAAGAGCACGCAAGCAAAGCGCATTGCTAAAGATCGCGATGCGTTATTTACCTTCGAACCTGGTGACACTGCGGTAGGTAAAGACTTGCGCCGCTGGCTGCTCGACGCAGAAACTCCAATGAAGCCTGAAACAGAAGCGCTTCTCATGACGGCTGACCGTTCTCATCATGTCGATACACTCATCAAGCCAACGCTTGCTTCAGGAAAGAGTGTGGTGGCTGATCGCTTCTACGCCTCGACCCTCGCGTACCAGGGGTACGGCCGTGGCGTTGATCTTGACCAACTCCGTGCTGCGACGCAACTTGCAATTGGTGACTGTCTTCCGGACTTAACGATTCTGATTGATCTTCCAGTTGATGTTGCTAACGACCGTCGCGAGCGTAACGCCAAAGACCGATTTGAATCATCGAGCCTGGACTTTCATAACCGAGTTCGAGACGGCTACCTGGAGATTGCAAAGTCAGACAGCGTTGAATGGTTTGTTGTAGATGGCACTAAATCAGAGGCTGAAGTTGGCGCGCTGATTGATGAGCGCCTCGCTGCGTTACCTTGGTGAGATGACCGACGTCTTCGAGCGCATAGTTGGACAAGACAATGCCGTTACGGCAATGCGTCAATACGCACGCAAGCCCGTCCACGCTTACCTCTTCTCAGGCCCAGTTGGATCAGGTCTTCACGACGTAGTCGTGACCTTTAGTGCTGCCTTGCAGTGCCCACAACATGGATGCGGCATATGTGAATCGTGCCGACTCGCACTAAGTGAACTCGATACAGATGTTCATTTCGCAGAGCGGAGTGGTGTTTCTTGGCGAATTGATGAACTTCGTGAAGCAGAACGTATATCCAGGCGTCGACCAATTGGTACTGGCTACCAAATTGTTGTGATTGAAGACGTGGAACTGACAACAACTGGAGCATCACCTTCAGCATCTGCGCTACTTAAATCATTAGAAGAGCCGCCACAGAAGACAATTTTTCTTCTCACCGCCGAAGAGCTGCCAGAGCAACTCACGACAATCATGTCGAGGTGTGTTGAAATCAAACTCAAGAGTCTCACGGAAGAAGACCTCGAAGCGCTGCTCATTCGCGATGGAGCAATTCCACAGGCTGCTCGAACTGCTGCACTCGCAGCCAATGGGAATCTTCGCCGCGCCCAAGTTCTCGTTCGCGACGTTGAGCTTTCAAAACGAATAGAGCAGTGGCGCACCATCCCAGACCGCTTACGAGGTTCAACGTCAGATGCTGCTGTATTAGTTGAAGAGATAACTGGGGCAATTGATGACGCCATTGCACCACTTCAAGAAATGCAAGACGAAGAACTGAATTTGCTGATTGCCAACGCAAAGGAAATGGGTCAGCGTTCTGTCTCAAATAGAAAAGACATTGAAGCTCAATTCAAACGTGAGCAACGTCGTTTTCGGATTGAAGAACTTAAGTTTGGTTTCACCGCACTCACTAATGCTTATCGTGAACGAATGAACGAAGGCCTAAGTGAATCGCAAGAAAACTCATCACGTGGCTCTCAGCGTGCAGGGACATCAATGAAAGCGATTGAAGCAGTTGCTGCTTCGTCACGCATTTTGAACCTCAATGTTGATGAAGGACTGCTGCTTAATGACTTGATGCTCACTCTGATGCAGCTGTAACTTCTCGGATAGTATTTTTTTCTCGCCTGGGTAGCTCAGTTGGTAGAGCAACGCATTCGTAATGCGTAGGTCAGGGGTTCGAATCCCCTCTCAGGCTCCAAGCTGTCTACAGAGAAGCGTTTACCGCACGTGTGAAATCTTGCGAGCGCTCTTCCCAGTTTTTGTAGCGGTCAAAGCTTGGTGCGCCTGGTGAAAGCAGAACGACTCCACCGTCTGCGAGAAATGAGGTCCCAGCGCTGACTGCTTCGTCCATTGAGTCAAAGTTTTCGTGCAGCATCTGGGGGCTCAGTTTGAGGGTTTCTTCCACAATTCGAGTTCCTGCGGGCCCCATCGAAAGTAGCAATGTAGGTCTAGTTCGAACTGCGAGTGCGCTAGCTAGTGGCTGATAATCAACGCCACGGTCAAAACCACCCACAAGTAGTGCGAGCGGCTCATTTTTAAAAACTTCTAGTGCAGCTACTGCAGGCAGAACTGAAGTTGCGAGTCCATCGTCAACGTAACGTATGCCGCCTACATCTGCGACCAATGTCAATCGGCCGCTGAGTGGGGTAAAAGTTTTAGCATTTTGTGCAACAGCCGTGCGCACCTCATCAATTGATTTTGTAGTTACTCCCGCAACTACTGAAAGTGCAAGAGCAACGTTACTGTGACTGTGCTCGCCGAGGAGATGTAACTCTTGTGTGAGATTTGTTTTGTCAGGTTCAACATAAACAACTTGTCCACCAATCTGTGATGACTCACTTCGCACAACATCGTTGTTTGGAACAATCGTTGTGTGCTCTCCGGCGGCTCTAGTTAGCTGAAGTTTGTCGCTTCGGTACTGCTCAAGAGATCCATGCCAGTCAATGTGATCAGACCCTAGTGAGGTGAGGACAACTGTTTTTGGTGCAACGTCTAAATCAGTTGCTTGAAAACTAGAAATCTCAACTACGAGCCACCCTGTGGATGTGTCAACGCTTTGGTCGTAAGGAGGCAGACCAATGTTCCCGAGTCTTTGAGCTTTTTCACCGAGGCACTGCAAGAAAAAAGTAATGAGCGCCGTAGTTGTTGATTTACCCTTGGTCCCAGTCACGCCAATGACTCTTTTCAGGTCTGCTTGCTGCATCCAAAGATTAAGAGCTGACGTGACGTACACATTGTTCTTCTCTATCTGCAAAACATTCTCACTACGACGTGGAACACCTGGGCTCTTTAGAACTACGTCACACTTCTTGAGTTCTTCCAGTCCACCCTCACTGGTTACAAGAACCCCGGCCTTGGGGTCATCGTCAACAATGACTAGTTCGCACTGTTGGCTAAGTAGTTGTTCAACGGCACGGCCTTCCATGCCGTATCCGTAGATACCTACGCGCTTGTTAGCGAGGTCAGCGAAGCCAGTGGGCCGGAACATTGGTTGGTCCTTGGGACTCGAGCAACTCTTCAAAGCTGCGCTCGGGGCTTACTTGTAATGCGATTTCACTGAGGTGAGCAACGTCACTCCAGTCACGAAGTTGGCTGACTTTCGCTAGTGCCACTGCACTTTCATCAGGGTCACCAACACATTCGAAGGGCTTGTGATCAAGTCCAATCCCCACAAGAGACTTCAGCTGCACAATACGGTCACCATCACTAAGTGGTTCACTGGCAAAAATTTGACGAAGTGTTGCTCGAGACAGAAATGGAGCTAGTACCAAGTTGATGAATAGACACTTGTCACATTCTCCGCACCAGTTTGTGGCGCGAGATGAAGTGTCTTGGGCAAAGGCACGGTTGCAGCTTCTAAACACCGAGAGGTACTTGTGTTGCTGCGCGAATTGCTGGGCCACCCAGATTTCACTTCGATCACGCAAGAGGCTGGCAACAATAAATTCGTCACCAAGAAGTTCTCTCACAGCTTTAGAGATGAGTTGTTCTGCAACCCAAGACTTACTCCACTGGTGATTGATGTCTTGGCCGTTCCATTTCAGGTTTGGTGCCGATGAAGAGTGCTCGTTACTCATTACAACGCCACCGCGTCCTGACGCCACCGCTGCAATTACGCAGAGCATTGTGATCATTGCCGTAACTGGAACGTGTCCATTGAAGTAACTCTCGTCACCTTTGAGAATCTTGGAGTCGATCACACGTGTGGCACGGGTGATTGAGAGTCCAGTTACCTTCGCAGTTTCTTCAAGCGGCGCGAATCTTCCACTTACTGGGCTAACAACAAATAGTGACATGTCAAGAAGTGGGCTTAACTCGGTAACGCTCACTACTGAGTCAATGCCTCCACCAAAGGGGATGAGCACTTTGTTTGGATCGGTAAACGGTGCGAAGTTCTCTGCAGCAACGCCACCAGTAAATGTCACGTCATTTAGGGGGAGCTCGTTTGTAAAAGAAAATTCACCTAGGCCGTCATGGAGCGCAGCACTTAGGAGCTCTCGACCCATTGGGCCAATTGGCGTAGTTCCTAGATCAATTGTTTTTGCGGCTCCAGCTTTGTAATAAGAGAGCCCAGCCAGAAGAAACCAAAGATTAGCCACACCAACTACGGCGGGCTTAGTGAGATCGTCAACATTTTCGAAGCTAACGGTCTCTTCGAATGGACGGCCATCAAGCAAGTAGTGGCCAGTTAGAGAGTTCGAAGAAATCTCGAGTCGGTCGTAGCGAAATACTTCGGCGCGGTTCTTCATGACACTCTTCATGCTACGACGCACGCTTTGCAATAAGGGCAAAGCGCCCACAGGGGCGTAATGCACGGTCACTAAAGAAGATTTCTCCGCCGTCAGTGCTCTGGCGACTGACTTCAATGTTTTCACTATGCAACCCTGCGCCAAGTAGCTGGTGACTGGCAACATGTCGAAGATCTAATCGTGACCGGTCACCGCCATCACTCACTGTGGCCCCAGGGATATGCGCAAACACTTCTGAAACTTCAGGGCCAACTTGGTAGCCCTCGAGAGATATTGATGGACCAACAAATGCGTGCACTGTTGCAGGAGAGTCGAAGTGCTCTAGTGCACTAGCAATAACACCACTGGCGAGTCCTTTCCACCCAGCATGCACTGCGGCGAATCTATTAGACGCACTATCGAAAAGAAGAATCGGGACACAGTCAGCAACAAGTATGCAGAGCACTACATCGCTCTCACTGGTAACAAGTCCGTCAGCTTCAGTATCGGTGATTGCCTGTGCTGCATCAACAACATCACTGCTGTGAACTTGTCTAACAATTATGAGATGCTTCGCGCCAACAGCCTCTGCGACTCGCTTTCTGTTCTCAATAACATGTTCTGGGTTATCACCAACGTGAACACCAAGATTGAGTGATTCATACGGTCCTTCACTCACGCCACCAAATCGGTCAGTAATGAATGCGTCAATACCAAACTTCTTTGCAGAGAGAATCGGATACACGCTGAGCGGTCCGCGAACTTCAGGAGTGAGCGTGACCTCTACTGACACTTTTGACAGATCCCATTTAGTTCTATGACGTGACGAAGATCTTTGAATCCGTTCTTGCTCGCAATTTCACCAGCCCACTTCTCAAGTTGTGGTGCGTCAACTTCAACTGTTGCACCACAATTGCGACACGCTAAGTGATGGTGGTGAACATCCACAACGCAGCGTCGATACAAACTCTCACCGCGGTCAGTCATAACAATGTCGACGTCTTTAGAATCAACGAGCTTGCGAAGCTGGGTGTAGACAGTGGCGAGTGAGATCTGTCCGCCATCTTTGATGATGAGTTCGTGTAGATCTTGGGCGCTGACAAATCCTTGGACTCGTCCAAGTACACCGATAACTTCGCGGCGCTGCGCGGTATTTCTGGTGTTGGCCATAAACAATGGTATCCCGTCTGGATTTGCTTCCTGGAATGATTCTAAGTAACGTTATTAGAATCATTCCAATCAACGCAAAAGGATGGAGTTGTAATGGTTAGAAATAAATGGTTTTTCTTGGTCCCTTTCATAATTGTCTTTGTCGTATTCGGCGTCATAGGGATGGCCCATTTAATTGCCCCTTCATGGATAGGTGAAAAAGCTCCAAGCGCTGGTTACCTTCAAAAAACTGTTGGCCTCATTACTGATGCTCCTCACGCCACCGCAGAACTGTTCTACGCATCAATAGAAAACATTGTCATTTTGGCGTTTGGATTCAGCTGGGGTAAGCGACGCTGGCGCCGTGAGCACGAAGAGTTCGACCGCGAACACGGTGTTGTCCACGACGACACTGAAGTACTTGCGTAACCTGACTCTGTGAGTCAAGACGCGTCACAACTTCTAAAGGACTGTTACTTCCCAGGTCCCGGCACGCCCGTGCGCCTGGCGGTTTCTGGTGGCCCTGATTCACTCGGACTACTACTGCTCGCAATTGAAGCGGGGCTGAGTCCAACAGTGCACCACGTTGATCATCACGCCAGACCAACGAGCACCCAAGATGCAAAGCACTTAAAAGAAATTTGTGCAGTGCTCAATGTGCCGTTCATTCTTCACAACGTTGTTGTTGAAGGTGGGGGTAACTTCGAAGCGCGTGCCCGCGAACTGCGCTTTGGTGTATTGCCAAGCGACGCCATGACGGGCCACACCATGGAAGACCTCGCTGAGACGGTATTACTTAACATGCTTCGTGGTGCGGGGATTGATGGGATGTCGCCAATGATTGATAACCCCACTAAGCCACTTCGCGATATTCGCAGAAGTGATCTGCATGCGTTCGTGGCGAGTTCAAAGTTCGAGCCGGTTATTGATGAAACAAATAACGACATGGCTTTTCGTAGAAACCAAGTTCGCCAGCAACTTCTTCCTTTTATGCAAGAAATCGCCGGCCGCGACATCACGCCACTTATTGCTCGCCAGGCAAAAATTATGTTCGAAGAGCGTTCGTGGCTTGACGAATTAAGCCTCGACGACCGTGCCACATCGCTCGAAGAAGCGGACTGTCGAGAGCTGCAGAAGTGGCCAAAGGCCAGACTGCGACGCTGGTTGAGGGTGCAGCTGCGAGAAATTGGCGAAGGTGGACTCTGGCACCCACCAACTGCTGACGAAATTGAACGGGCAATGGCTGTAGTTATTGGCGACGTAACCGCAATGGAGCTCTCTGGTGGTCGCCGGTTGTCTCGAAAAGACCAACGCCTCACTCTTGCCTAGTCACACCAACTACGCTGGCAGTCCATGGGTTCACATTCACCAGAAGATTTCACTGCACACTGGGCAAAACACGAACTAGGCGAAGTAGTCGTTTCCGCCAGGGAGATCCAAGCTCGCGTTAAAGAGCTTGGTGCACAGATCACGAAGGATTACGCCAACAACCCGCCACTACTCGTGTGTGTTCTAAAGGGTGCCGCAAACTTCATGACTGAGCTCATGCACGCAATTGAACTACCAGTCACCATTGACTTCATGGCAGTCTCTTCCTACGGTGCAGCCACTAAGACCAGTGGCGTTGTGCGCATTGTTAAAGACCTTGATGCTGACATTGCTAACCGTGACGTTCTTATTGTTGAAGACGTTGTTGACTCAGGTCTCACTCTTAACTACCTACGCCAGTATTTGGGTTCACGCAACCCACGCAGTCTTGACGTATGTGCACTTCTTCTCAAAGAAGGAGAACAGCGCGTTGAACAAGAGCTCAAGTACGTTGGATTCTCAATTCCACCTGACTTCGTAGTTGGCTACGGACTTGACGTTAACGAGCGTTACCGCAATCTCGATGCGATCTATACATTCACGGGTACTCCATAACCATGGTTGACCAGCCTCGCGTTCAGAAGCTGATCCGAGAACTCCTTGAAGCGATTGGTGAAGATCCAAATCGTGAAGGACTAGTTGAAACCCCACGCCGTGTTGCTGAAATGTATGTTGAACTCTTCGAAGGACTCGAAGCAGATCCAGGTGAACACTTACGCACCAATTTTGAAGCAGGCCACGACGAAATGGTGATGGTTCGTGATATCCCATTCACCACACTTTGTGAGCATCACATGGTTCCCTTCACTGGACTTGCACACGTGGCATACCTCCCTGGAGCAGAAGGAAGAGTTGTTGGGCTTTCTAAGATGGCTCGACTTGTTGAAGGCTTTGCTCGCAGACTTCAGGTGCAAGAGCGCATGACGACACAAATCATTGACGCCATGGAACGAGAAATGAAACCACGAGGGTCAATTGTTGTCCTCGAAGCCGAACACTTCTGCATGTCAATGCGTGGCGTTAAGAAGGCTGGAGCAACGACGGTGACCTCTGCAGTTCGCGGTGTCTTTAGAGATGATGCGGCGTACCGTGCAGAAGCACTCCAGTACATCCACCAGCGAAGGTCTACATGGCGTTGAGTCCAATGGTGATGGGCATTGTGAATGTCACTCCGGACTCATTCTTTCCTGCTTCAAGAAGTGCCACCACCACCGAAGCAATTGAACGTGGTCGCCACTTATTCTCAGTGGGATGCGACATTGTTGACGTTGGCGGAGAATCAACTCGACCTGGCGCAGAAACTATTTCACCGGAGGAAGAACTCAAGCGAGTACTTCCCGTTATTGAAGCACTACGTATCCATGGTCCAGTTTCAATTGATACGCAAAAAGAAATTGTTGCGCGCGCAGCAGTAAAAGCTGGGGCCAGTGTGATTAATGACGTTTCTTGCACGCTTGTTGAAATAGCTGGCGAGCTCGGAGTTGGCTACGTGGCCATGCACCGACAAGGGACTTCTACAGATATGCAGACAAACCCGAGCTACGACAATGTGGTTGGAGAGATCACCCAGTTCTTGCGCGTGGCTGCAACCAGAGCGAAAGTAGCTGGCGTGAGAAAGCTCTGGCTTGATCCCGGAATTGGATTTGGAAAGACCGTGGAGCACAATGTGGCGCTACTAGCGCACTGTGAAACATTCGTGAAGTTGGCGCAAGAATACGGCGCTGGAGTGCTGATTGGCACTAGTCGCAAACGTTTTCTCGAATCTTTGGGCAAGGATTCGCTAACTGTGGACGAACGTTTGGAAGGATCTATCGCAACTGAGGCATGGGCAATGCTCAAAGGTGTCAGTATGGTGCGAGTACATGACGCAGAGGCGGCGGTGCAACTACGTGAGTTGCTCGTTCGTCCCGTGCAGGAGGTAGTGGCGTGAGGGGCAAGTGGGCAGCGGGTATAGAGCCTCGGAGCTTCACCTGGGTGTACAAGGGGATCCTCGCGATTTCTGAACGACCTGGTGGATCTACCACCGTGCACCGTCGCGTTCGCCGTGACGAAGAGATGCAATGGTTAAAGCACCAAGGATTCGGTCGCGTTATTTCAATTTTGCCTGTCATGCAAAATCTCAGTTCTTATTTCGAGCACGGACTAACTGCGAGTCACTACGCGCTTCGCGGTGGCCCTCAGCAACGAGAAGTTCTAGAAGCGTGTTACAAAGACCTCGCTAACTCAATGCAGAACAATGTGACAGTGCTGCTGCACAGTGACGAAGTTTCTGATCGCCTACTTGGCGTTATTGCTGGTTACCTCGTTTGGACAAAAAAAGTTCCTACAACGAGTCAGTCAATTGCATTAGTGGAGCGACTCTTCAAACGTTCCATTGGACCTGACGGGCGAACTGTGCTGTTTGATCTTCCAGAGGTTCCTGCGTGAGCGATGTGATTGAACTGCGCGAACTTCGCGTCAGCGCAGTTGTTGGAATCCTTCCCCAAGAGAGAACACAAGCACAACCTTTGGTTTTTGATCTTGATATTGAGCGTTCTTTCAAGAAGGCCGCAAAAAAAGACGACATTAACGAAACAACTAATTACGCGCTCATCATTACATTGACCCAGCGCATTGCCGTTGAAGGAAAGTTCTTGTTACTAGAAACTTTGTGTGATCGAGTGGCGAGTGAAATTCTTGTTTTTGATCCAGCTATTTCATCAGTAACGGTGATGGTGAAGAAAGTTGTTCCACCAGTCCCAGAGGACATTGCGAGCGTGGGTGTTCGCTGTACGCGAAAACGTAAGTAGTGCGTCGCTGTTATTTTTCGATGGGCTCAAACGTCGGTGACCGCGTAAGTCATCTGCGAACTGGGATTGACATTGTTCGCGGAACTGATCCGTACCGCATCTCTCAGGTCTATGAAACTGAACCTGTTGGGGGCGTTGTCCAAGATGACTTTTGGAATCTTGTTCTAGAAGTTGAAACTGACGCTTCGCCGCTGGAGCTATTAGAACGCGCTCATGCAGCCGAAACGGCGTGTGAAAGAACGAGGGAAGTGCACTGGGGCCCAAGAACTCTCGACGTTGATGTCCTACTCGTTGGTGATGAAATCAGTGAAAACCCAGATGTTCTGGTGCCTCACCCTCGGATGTACGAGCGAGCATTTGTCCTTATTCCACTGCAGGAATTAGCCCCTCAATTGGTACCAAAAGATTTACTGAATTCATTTCGCGAAAGGGTAGTGCCACTAGGTACACTCGACTTGTTGCGCTAACACCGAACGGTACCCGTCAGGGACTGGAACGGATAGGAGCATTATGAAAATTTCAATCGTGGGTGCTGGTCGTGCCGGTACATCGTTCTCTTCTGCACTGACCAAGTGCGGTTATGACGTTCAACTGATCCATCATGACGAGCTACATCTCATTTCATCTCCTGACGTGATCTTGCTCACTGTTCCAGATGACTTCATTGACGTAATTGCTCTACAAATTCCTCAGAGTGAAAACCAAATCGTGGCCCACGTCGCTGGTTCTAGAACACTGAGTGTTCTCGGAGCACACCCTCGTGTTGCTTCCATCCACCCGTTGATGGCACTTCCTTCTGGAGACCTCGGTGCCGCTCGTCTTCATGGCGCAACGTACTGCGTGGCAGGAGATGAAGGTATTCGTGAAATTGCAACAGCACTTGATGGACGAATCATCACGATGAGCGATGATCAGCGCACGCTGTATCACGCGACTGCTGTCGTTGCGGCAAATCACCTCGTTGCGCTTATGGGTCACGTTGAAGTTCTCGCCCAAGCAGCAGGACTCAGTCTTGAAGATTTTCTTCCACTCGCGGAACAGTCGCTTCGTGACGTTAGAGAAGTCGGACCTGCAGATGCGCTCACTGGACCAGCGTCACGCGGCGACATGGCAACAATTGACGCACACCTCGCAGCACTTCCTGAAACAGAGCGCTCAACGTACGTGGCTCTAGCAAACGCTGCATTCGAACTCGCTGAAAAGCGACGTTCGCAACTAAAGGCGTAGTCATGGAACAGCTCAGTTCAATTAATGACTGGCGTAACTACGCCTCTGAAGTTCGTGCGAGTGGCAGGAGAATCGGACTCGTCCCAACCATGGGTGCGTTGCACGCTGGGCACGCCTCACTTTTTGAAAAAGCTAAGAGCAATGGTGACGTTGTACTTGCAACAATCTTTCTAAACCCAATTCAGTTCAGCGTTGAGAGTGACTACGAGGCGTACCCTCGTGTGCCTGAAGCTGACCGTGCTGTCGCAGAGGCGAATGGCGTTGACTGCTTAGTTGAGCCAACGCTGCAAGAGATGTGGCCGGACTACCCAGAAGCAACGCCCACGAAGGTAACCATGAAGGGTGTCAGTGACACCCTCGAAGGCGAAGGCAGACCAGGTCACTTCAATGGTGTGGCGAGCGTGGTGGCAAAACTTTTCACGGTGACAGGTCCATGTCGTGCGTACTTTGGTGAAAAAGACTTTCAACAGATTGCAGTTATTCGCCAGATGGTTAGAGACCTGGCCTTTGACGTAGAAATTGTTACGTGTGCGATTAAGCGCGATAGTGAAGGTCTTGCACTATCGAGTCGTAACGCTCGGCTGAGTCCCGATGACCGTATTCGTGCAAAGTGTATTTCGCAAGCAATCGCTGCGGCGCAAGAAGAAGTGGAATGTGCCGGAGAACTGAGACACCGCATGCGCACAATCCTTCGCTCAGCTGGGGCAGAAATTGTTTACGCAGAAATTGTTGACAACTACACACTTCGACCAGCCGATGATTCACAAGCTGGAGAATTTCGAGCAATCATCACCGCAAAAATTGATGGCGTACGACTACTTGACAATGGACCAGTAACTATTAAGGCGAAAAACTAATGCTGTTAGCAATGGACGTAGGAAATACAGAGACGGTTATTGGACTCTTTGGGCCAGAAGCTCCAGAACTTCCAGACGCCATGGGTTTTGCGAAAGCAACAGGAGAGCGCGGCCTCGCATTTCACTGGCGCATTTCAACTTCGCCAGAACGCACTCCTGATGAACACGCAATGATCCTCACGCAGCTGCTTGACCTCGAAGGTCTTGACCTTCGAACTGCTGTTACGGCAATGGCAATCTCATCTTCTGCGCCGTCAGTAACAACACAGCTTCGACGAATGGCGAATCGGTGGTTCTCTGAACTCGATATCACTGTCATTGGGCCAGGCACAAAAACGGGAATGCCAATTCTTTATGACAACCCACGTGAAGTTGGCGCTGACCGTATTGCTGACGCAGTTGGTGCGTACGACCTCTACCCAGGACCATCAATTGTTGTGGACATGGGAACAGCGACAGTCTTTGATGTCATAAGCGCCAAGGGCGAGTACATGGGTGGAGCAATCGCCCCTGGTGTTGCTATCTCTCTTGAAGCGCTCTACACCCAGGCTTCAGCGCTTCGCTCGGTGGAGCTCGTTAAGCCACGCTCGGTCATTGGACGCTCAACTGTTGAATCAATTCAGTCAGGAGTGCTCTATGGTTTCGCCGCCCAAGTGGACGGAATGGTGGAGCGAATTAAGGAAGAAATAGGCGAAGCCACGGTAATTTCCACCGGAGGACTCGCAGGACTCGTATCTCCTCACACAAAACACGTACAGCACCACGAACCGTGGCTTACGCTTCATGGACTGCGTATTGTTCATGAACGTAATCACACAGGAGCTATTTAGTGTCAACCCCATATCAATTCGATCACAACGCGCACTGCGCGCCTCTTCAAGAGACGTATGCGCACCTCACCGACGGTGAAGAATCGGGTGTAGTTGTAAAGGTTGCTGGTCGTGTGATGCTGATGCGCACACAAGGAAAACTCGCGTTCGCAACCATGCGTGACCTCACTGGAGAAATTCAACTCTTCGCCATGTCTGCCATCACCGCAGAGTTTGAAGAGTTCGCGAAGCTTCACCTTGGTGACTGGGTGGGAGTAACTGGAGAAGTTGTTCGCACTAAGCGCGGAGAACTTTCAGTAAAGGTTGCTTCATGGGAACGTCTTGCTGAAGCGCTGCACAACTTTGGTGACAAGTGGGCGGGCATTACTGACTACGACCTTCGCTACCGTCACCGTGAAGCTGACCTCTGGGCGAATGCGACTACTCGAACCTCACTCACTCGTCGAAGTGATGTGCTCCGCTCCGCTCGTGAACGTTGCTGGGCTGCAAATTTCGTTGAAGTTGAAACACCAATGCTGAACGCCATCCCTACTGGAGCTGCAGCTCGTCCATTCGCAACACACCACAACGCACTCGACAGTCAATTCTTCTTGCGTATTGCACCAGAGCTTTGGCTCAAGCGACTCGTTGTTGGTGGATTCGAGCGCGTGTTTGAGCTCGGTCGTGTTTTTAGAAACGAAGGTGTGAGCCCACGCCACAACCCTGAGTTCACCATGCTCGAGCTGTACGCCGCGTACTGGAACTACGAAGACATGATGAGCTTCACTGAAGAACTCGTTGCGGGCATTGCCATGGATGTTCTTGGAACGACTGAAGTCACCTACCAAGGTCGCGAATTCTCATTCGCCGCTCCTTGGCCACGTCGCACCATGGCTTCACTTGCGAGTGAAGCAGTTGGTGAAGATGTTTCCGTTCACACACCACGTGAGCACTTAGCGAAGTTGTTAAGTGACCGTGGAGTAGAGGTCCATAAGTCATGGGGCCCGGGACGCTGTCTTTCAGAACTCTTCGAAGTTACTTGCGAAGAAAACTTGTGGAATCCAATGTTCGTCATTGACTTCCCAGTTGAAGTGTCGCCACTTTCTAGGCGTCGTGCAGATGACCCAGAACTCACTGAGCGCTTTGAGTCCTACGCCGCTGGTCGTGAACTCTCTAATGGTTTCAGTGAACTTATTGACCCAGTCGATCAGCGTGCTCGTTTTGAAGAGCAAGCACGACTCGCGGCTGCTGGAGATGATGAAGCAATGCAAATTGACGAGGATTACATCAAGGCACTTGAGTGGGGTCTTCCACCAACGGCTGGTCTCGGACTTGGGATGGACCGTCTCGCAATGTTGATTGCTGATGAGTCAAACATCAGGGAAGTAATTGCCTTCCCGACTCTTAAGCCGCTTCGCGACTAGTACGAAGGAAGATCTTCGAGCAGTGCTTCGAGAAGAGCGCTGAAACCACTACGGAGTGATTCGCTCGAAACTGACTTCAACGCTTCGTTTGCTTTCTCAAAGAATTCATTCGCGGCATTAACTGTGTATGAAATGCCGTCAGTACCAACAACAAGCTTGCGTGCACGCTCACGGTCAGCTTCATTAAGAGGTCCACCAAGAATGCTGCGCAGTTCTTCGCCGACTGATTTGTCCTTTAGGGCAAATAGAGCTGGCAAGTTGTAGACACCCTCAGCGAGGTCTTGACCCGCTGGCTTTCCGAGCTGATTGTCAGTTGCAGTCATGTCGAGAATGTCGTCACGAAGTTGGTAGACCATCCCGAAGCAACGTCCGTACTCACTTAGAGCGTCTGCTTCTTTCTTACTTAGCCCAGCAGTGATTGCCCCAACGCGACAACTCGCGGCCATGAGTGATGCAGTCTTTCCTTCGATTGCTTCGTAGTAGTCAGCTTCAGTGCGATCAACTGAGAATGATGTACGAACTTCAGAAACTTGTCCGCGGGTCAACCACGCAAGTGTGTCTGCGAGTAGTCCCGCAACTTCAACACCGAGGCTTGCAGCGATTGCTGCAGAGCGAGCCATGAGGTAGTCACCAGCAACGATTGCAATGAGGTTGCCGTAACGAGCATTGACACTGTCAACATTGCGACGAACTTCTGCTTCATCCATTACGTCGTCGTGATACAGCGATGCGAGATGCATGAGTTCTAGAGCAACGCCACCGAGAAGATCCTCTTTGGTTGCTTCACGTGATCCACCAGTTGCTGATGAAACACAGAGAAGTGGTCGAAGTCGTTTTCCACCGGCGTAGATGAGGTGTGTTGTTACTGAGTCAAGGTAGGCGTCTCCAATGATCACTGACTCTGCGAGCAGTGTTTCGAGGCGTGCAAGGTCAGTTTCTACGGAGGGCAGTTGGAGATGCTCGTGGGGATTCACACCTCTACCTTAGGGGCCATTACTACTGGTCAAAGGGGCTGGACTGAAGGGTCACAGACCACCGGTACACTGCTAATTAAGTAATACAAAGGAAGACAATTGTTCGAACGTTTTACAGACCGTGCCCGCCGAGTACTTGTGCTCGCTCAGGAAGAAGCACGCGACCTTAACCATGCATTTATTGGCACTGAGCACATCTTGCTTGGTCTAATTCGTGAAGGCGAGGGAGTCGCCGCTAAGGCCCTTGACGCCCTTGGGGTCACCTACGACGTCGTTCGTGAAAAGGTCGAAGAGGCGATTGGTGCAAACACCAACCCTTCACCAGGATCTCCTCCATTTACTCCTCGTGCCAAAAAGGTTCTCGAGCTCTCTCTACGTGAAGCACTTCAGCTTGGTCACTCCTACATCGGAACTGAGCACATGTTGCTCGGACTTGTCCGTGAAGGTGACGGGGTAGCTGCACAAGTACTTTCAGAACTCGGCGCTGACATGGCTCGTGTTCGCACACAGGTCATTCAGATGATGTCTGGACAAACCGGAAAAGACGCTGGAACTCCTCAGGGGTCTTCAGGTCAGAAGTCTGGTGACGTTGATGCACAGGGCGGATCAGCAGTTCTTGATCAGTTCGGTCGCAACCTCACTCAACTTGCTCGTGAGGGCAAGCTCGACCCACTTGTTGGTCGTGAAAAAGAAGTTGAGCGTGTGATGCAGATTCTTTCTCGTCGTACCAAGAACAACCCAGTCCTCATTGGTGAGCCTGGTGTTGGTAAGACGGCGATTGTTGAAGGTCTTGCACAGAAGATTGTTAGCAACAACGTTCCCGTGACGCTTGCTGACAAGCAGCTCTACACCCTTGACCTTGGTGCACTCGTTGCCGGTAGCCGTTACCGCGGTGACTTCGAAGAGCGTCTCAAGAAGGTGTTGAAGGAAATTCGCACACGTGGCGACATTATTTTGTTCATCGACGAAATCCACACACTCGTGGGTGCCGGTGCTGCAGAAGGTGCCATTGACGCTGCATCAATCTTGAAGCCAATGCTTGCTCGTGGCGAACTCCAGACTGTTGGAGCAACAACAATCGACGAGTACCGCAAGTACATTGAAAAAGACGCCGCACTCGAGCGTCGTTTCCAGCCAGTCAAGGTCGACCAGCCTTCAGTTGCCATGACGATTGAAATTCTTAAGGGACTTCGTGAAGTGTACGAAGAATTCCACGCCGTAAAGATCACTGACCAGGCACTTATTGCTGCGGCGAACTTGTCTGACCGTTACATTGCAGACCGCTTCCTTCCAGACAA
>CAIJWX010000066.1:0-4811 GCA_903824535.1 uncultured Actinomycetes bacterium
GACATCGTTTGCTATTACCCAATTACACCAGTGACTAAAAACGCTCACAAGCGGGGTTAGATGGCACTTTAAACAAGGTTCCTAGAGCCACAGGTAGGCGTTCCCTACCCCTGATAGGTGTCAGAACTAATGTGTTGACCCGTTGTATGCCTTGGGGGCATTGAATATAAGAGTGAGTATCTAGCTGGCGGGGAACTGTCATTTTCACTATCAGGGGTGTAGACAATGATTATGAAACTACGTCTTCTTTTATTGCCCTTACTGCTCGTTAGTGGCCTTGGTTTGTCCGCTTGTGGCACAACAGCAGTACGTTCTCCAACAGACACAACAGTTCCACCAAGCACAGTTGCAAATGGCGGTTCTCATGTTCCTACACCAACCTATGGATGGGTGCAGCTGCAAATCGTTAAGTCAGTTTGTCAGGAGAGAAATGAATATCTTGCCGCATTAGATAACAACGGCGGGAATGTAACGAGTTGGTGGTTGTCACAGTCAACTGCTCCAAATGATGAATTGACGCAGACCAGTCGATTCGGTGAAAATTATCCACTGGGCTGTTCCTCAATACCAAATGCAAGTGGTGATGTCACTGGCGTTGGCGTGACCTGTGATTACAACAGCGATCTCGTGGCTATTGGCTATACCTTTGGATGTGTTACTTCACTAGGTGGTTGGGAAAAATTCACATTTACTTTTTTAATACCTGTCAACAACGAGTGGCGAGCGGTTGTTACCCATTGCACCCCCGATCAGATTGCCTTCGCTGCCACCCACACTCAACAAGGACTTCTAAACGCCAAGTTCCCTATAACCGTTTTCGTTCAACAGTCGAAGGTAGATCCCAAATGGTGGTCTGTGTACTGGGGTGGCACACTCAATAATCATAATCAACTTCGAAACTACACATACACTTGGGTTCTCTACCAGGGAAAAGCAATTGTTCTTTCACCCTATACACAAAACGATCCTCAAATTCAAATAGCTTCAGATTCAAAGGTGTGTCCAGATATAATGCAAGACGACGTATGCAATGGAGCTTGGACATACCCCACGGAACTTTTTAATCTCCATTAGCGGTTACTTGTAGAGGTGGTGCGAAGTGGTATCCGTCAAACGTCAAGGCACTACTTGAAATCAGGGTCGCTACAAGCAGCTATGTACTAGTTTTTTATCATGTCAGGCCCACAAACCGTTACCCTCTTAGCGGTCGGGTGCCTGTGTTCGGCGAACGTTAAGACGACTGCGTTAAGACGGTTTGTTTAGACACCTGTGTCAAGCTGACGAAATAACCCCTTGTGCTATCGCCTGTGTTCTATCGCTAAGGCAGGCGAAGAACGTATTGAAGTCAAGACACATGTGACCACTTGACGATGGGTTTGGCAACCCAAATGAGAATCTTCTTTGACCCGGACTTGTTGCAGTACAGTGAGGTGTGGGCGGCGGCGGGAACATGGAACGACGTGTTCGCAATCAACCCTGATTCGCTAGCCCTAATCACTGGCGGTCTGATAGTGGATTTGAAGCGAAACGGATGAGTCAGTGGTATTCAGCAACTCGGATTCAGTCCTTTAGTCCCTGTTTGCACTAGTGAAGCCGAGTGTAGGAGTGCTCATGAGTGAGAATAGGTACATGAGTGAAGAGCTAAACGACTACGAAGGACGGCTGTAGTGGCGAAGGCCGAACTCAACGCTGCTAAGTCAGCCAAGAAAGACGAGTTCTACACGCAATTTTCTGACATTGAGAAAGAGATGAACGCCTATCTCGAGTATGACGAGAACGTGTTTCGTAACAAGACTGTCCTGCTGCCGTGCGACGATCCAGAGTGGAGCAACTTCACCAAATACTTTTCTCAAAACTTCCAGAAGTTGGGATTGAAGAAGTTGATTAGCACGAGTTATGCGCCTTCCGCGAGAGCCATGCGTGACCAGCCGACTTTGTTTGAATCTGAACACCCGCTATTCGATGAAGAAAAAAGCATCATGCAGGGCAAGATCTACACGGTCACCCGCGATATCAATAACGACCAAAGAATCGACTTCATTGACCTTGAGTGGGAGTACCTAGAGAGTGACGGTGACTTCCGGAGCCCCGAACTTACGCGACTTCGTGACGAAGCCGACATCATTGTGACGAACCCGCCCTTCTCGCTTTTTCGTGATTTTCTTGCATGGATTATTGAGGGTGGCAAGAAGTTCGTGATCCTCGGCAACGTCAATGCCGTTACCTACAAGGAAGTTTTCCCCTTAATCAAGTTAGACAAGTTGTGGCTCGGCCCAACGATCACTTCAGGCGATAGAGAGTTCCAAGTACCGAGCACTTACCCTCTCACAGCTGCAGGCACCCGTATCGATGATGACGGTAATCGATTTATCCGCGTTAAGGGTGTTCGCTGGTTTACCAATCTTGACCATGGGCGTCGTCACAACCCTCTTCAACTGATGACAGTTAATGACAATAAAAAGTTCAGCAAGCATAAAGACTTAGTCGGCGTTGGCTATAAGACGTATGACAACTATGACGCGATAGAGATTCCGTTTACAGATGCCATACCGAGTGACCACAAGGGCGTGATGGGTGTGCCGATTACGTTTCTTGACAAGTACTCACCAGAACAGTTTGAGATTCTCGGTGCCACGCAGCGTGGATGTCACGACGCAGTACCGGACACAAAGAAGTATGACACCTACTGGGAAGTGCGACCAGACGGAACTAAGACCGGATCCTCTGGTGGCAAGACTAACGAGAATGCGAACCTCGAAGGCAACGACGGGAAGAAGAACTACTTCATCAACAAAGAAGGTCACGTCATCCAGTCGGCCTACCAGAGAATCTTTATAAGGCACAGGAGTCCAGCGAAATGAAAACCGATCTACGCACCTACACCGTTCGCGAAATCTGCGAAGGGTTCGTATACAACGAACTCGAAGGCAAAGGACTGTTCGGCCTGGCAGGCAAACTAACTATCCAGCCGGAGTATCAACGCAACTACATCTATGCAGACGGAAAACGTGACGTTGCAGTCATCCAGTCTCTCCTCTTGGGATACCCGTTAGGGCTCATCTATTTCAACATCGCAGCAAGCAACCAGTTGGAAGTACTTGACGGCCAGCAGCGCATCACAAGCTTCGGACGTTTCGTAAGCGGCAAGTTCGCAATCGTTGATTCGAACGGCATGCAGCAGTATTTCTCAGGACTAGCTAAAGACCAGCAAGACAAGATCCTTGACTCAGAAATCCTTGTCTATGAATGCTCTGGAACAGAGAGTGAGATCAAGCAGTGGTTCAAAACCATCAACACTGCCGGTGTCCCGCTAAACGAACAAGAGCTGTTGAACGCCATCTATTCAGGCCCGTTCGTTACCGCAGGCAAAGCAGAGTTTTCTAACAGTCAGAATGCAAACATCCAGAAGTGGAGTGCATACGTCAGCGGAAGCGCAAACCGCCAAGACTTCTGGGCCCGCGCGCTCGACTGGGTAGGACGCGGCGAAATAGACGACTACATGAGTCAGCACCGTCACGACACCAACATCAACGGAGTGAAAACATACTTCACCACTGTCATCGAGTGGATCACAAGTATCTTCGAATCTGTTGAGTCTGAGATGAAAGGCCTCGAATGGGGCCGCCTCTACGAGGAACACCACAACAAGCCGTACGACAAAACAATCGTAGAAGCAGAAGTCAAAAAACTATACGGCGATCCGTATGTAAAGAATCGTCGCGGTGTGTTCGAGTACATCCTTGGCGGCTCAACGGACACACGCCTACTTGACGTGCGAGTGTTCGACACAGCCACAAGCCGCTCCACATACGAGACACAAACTGCGAAAGCACGCACCGACGAGACAACAAACTGTCCCCTCTGTGCAGTCGCAAACGACGCAAACAAAACGAAGATCTGGTCGTTTGCAGAAATGGAAGCCGACCACGTTGCAGCGTGGAGCAAAGGCGGTGCGACAACAGCATCAAACTGTCAGATGCTTTGCAAAACTCACAACCGTGCAAAAGGCAACCGCTAAGACTGCTTTAGAACTGTTGTGGTCGGAAACCAACGCAACTGAGGTCACCGACTTTGTCATCAATGACCTCGAAGAACTGAACTGGCTTCGCTGGGCCGCCATCAGACCAAAGCGCACGCCCGACTGAAGCACCGATGAGGTCGCCTGGTTGGAAAGTTCCGGCACTAAGGATCGCTTCTGCTTGATGGCGGTCACCGCAACGGAGTGCAAAGCGTTCATTGAGAAGTGTTCGTGTTCCAACGTCAATGACTTCACTGGTGGGGCGTTGTGTGCAGAGAATCGCGGTGCAGCCAACAGCACGCCCGAGACTCACGTATCGACGAAGTAGTTCATCAGCGCGGGCGCGTTCTTTAGACGAACCGCCAGCGGCAACTTCTGCCCATTCATCGACAACGAGAACTATCCACGGGAACTCTTCTGACGGTAACAATTTGGCGCTTCCCAATTAAGTGGCAATACTTCCTATTTTTCACCAAATGGGTTTGACCCACCTACCATGCCCCAAGTTCCAGGAGTGCACATCTATAAAGTTTCCACATCTGTTCCGACAACAACCACAACTACCAAGAAGCCAGTTACAACCACTATCAATTGCTACAAAGGCAAGTTGTTGAAGAAGGTAACTGCTGTTAAGCCTGTGTGCCCTGCTGGATATAAGAAGAAGTAGTTCCAATACCGTCTTGTAGTACTAAAACCGCCTGAGTCGTAATGATTCAGGCGGTTTTTACTGCCTCACCTAGCCAGATCCTGAGCTGATCCATTTCCATTAGCCAGCTAACAAGTTGGTTCCAAC
>CAIJWX010000067.1:0-9734 GCA_903824535.1 uncultured Actinomycetes bacterium
ACAACGATTCGCACCACTGAACAGCTGGCCTGACAACGGAAACCTCGACAAGGCCCGTCGACTCCTTTGGGAAATCAAGAAGAAGTACGGACAGAAGATTTCATGGGCCGACCTCATGATTTTTGCTGGTAACTGTGCACTGGATTCAATGGGCTTTAAAACATTTGGTTTCGCTGGTGGACGTGTTGACATATGGGAACCAGAAGATGACATCTACTGGGGACCTGAAGACACGTGGCTCGACGACAAGCGCTACAGCGGTGAGCGCGATCTTGAGAATCCACTTGGTGCAGTTCAGATGGGTCTCATCTACGTAAACCCAGAGGGACCTAACGGAAACCCAGACCCAATGAAGGCTGCGGTTGACATTCGTGAGACATTCGCACGCATGGCAATGAACGATGAAGAAACAGTTGCACTAATTGCTGGTGGTCACACCTTTGGAAAGACTCACGGTGCTGGTGACCCAGGTAAGTACGTTGGCCCAGAACCAGAAGCGGCGCCAATTGAAGCGCAGGGATTTGGTTGGATTAACACAATGGGAACTGGAAATGCTGGAGACACCATTACAAGTGGTCTCGAAGGTATCTGGACAACCAAGCCAACTCAGTGGAGCAACGACTACTTCAATCACCTCTTTATGTACGAGTGGGAACTCTTCAAGAGCCCAGCTGGTGCACAACAGTGGCGACCAAAGGGTGGCGCTGGATCAACAACAGTTCCAGACGCACACGACAAGAAGAAGACGCACGCTCCAACAATGTTGACAACTGACCTCGCACTGATTGTTGACCCTGCGTACAAAAAGATTTCTAAGCGATTCCAAGAGAATCCAAAAGAATTTGCAGACGCGTTTGCTCGTGCATGGTTTAAGTTGACGCACCGCGACATGGGTCCATACGTGCGTGGACTTGGAGCATACGTTCCAAAGAAGCCACAGCTCTGGCAGGACCCAATTCCAGCCGTTGACTTCAAACTTCCGACCGACAAGGACATTGTCGCACTGAAGAAGAAGATTGCCAACTCTGGGCTTAGCGTTTCGCAGCTTGTTTCGACTGCGTGGGCATCTGCAGCAACGTTCCGCGGTACTGACAAACGTGGTGGAGCAAACGGTGCTCGCATTGCACTCAGCCCACAAAAAGACTGGGAAGCCAACAACCCTTCACAACTAAAGAAGGTGCTTAAAGAGCTTGAATCAATTCGCAAGGGCTTTAACACTAAGAGCAAAAAGATTTCACTCGCTGACATCATTGTGCTTGGTGGTTGCGTTGGAATTGAAATGGCAGCGAAGAATGCAGGACGCAAAGTTACTGTTCCATTCACTCCGGGGCGCAATGACGCAACTCAGAAAGACACTGATGTTGCATCATTCGCTGTGCTTGAGCCAACACACGATGGTTTCCGCAACTATGTGGCGAAGGGGCAGCGTCGTAGTGAAGAAGATCTTCTTCTTGACCGCGCGCACCTTCTTACATTGAGCGCACCAGAAATGACTGTGCTTGTTGGTGGTCTTCGAATGCTTGGCACCAACGTTGACGGTTCAGCTCACGGAGTCTTCACCAAGAATCCAGAAGCACTAACTAATGACTTCTTTGTGAACTTGATTGATCTCGACACGCAGTGGGCACCCGCCAAGGACGGCTCACTTGTTGGAACGGACCGAAAGTCTGGGAAGGCTAAGTGGACTGCAACTCGTGCAGATCTTATTTTCGGATCTAACTCACAGCTACGTGCAATTGCTGAAGTGTACGCAACTAACGACGCCAAGAAGAAGTTCGAGAAGGACTTTGTCGCAGCGTGGGTGAAGGTCATGAACCTCGATCGTTTCGATCTAGCGTAAATAGTTCTATTTTTAACTCAAATGCCCGGCTCAATGAGCCGGGCATTTGTTCGTAAATACCGCAAAGTGATTTAAGAAGTTGTTAAAGCACGGTATTCACAAGCAAAACTCACTATGTACATGTCTTTTACCTATTTATACTGAAGATTGCTCTTAGTTTTAGAAAGTAGACGCATGAAACTCGCTCGTTCAACATTTGTGATTGCTGCACTCGCGCTCACCATGGTGACAGTTATGCCTGCTGGAGCTGCAGCACCAACATGGAAGGCAACCGAAAACGTAAGTCTCCCAACTGGCGCGACTGGTATCTACCAAGGATGGCTACCGTTTCTCTCTTGTCCAACGGTGAGCAATTGCAGTGGTGCTGGAAGCATGAATGATGCATCGGGCAATGTACTCGGACTACTGCTGAGCGAAGAAAAAGGTGTTTGGCACTCGTCAACTCTGGCTCTTCCGCCAAATGCATCTAAGAGTCCAGGCGTGATGATGTATGCGCTGGGCTGCGCCTCTGACGGCAACTGTGTAACGGGTGGACAGTTCATTGACGCAAGCTCCAATGGAATTGCGTTCGTGGCCAACGAAATTGGTGGAACGTGGATGAAGGCGAGCGCCGTCTCTCTCCCTTCTGGCGCTGCAACAACTGCACAGAGCTCACAAGTTCGCGGTGCGTCTTGCTCTTCTGCTGGCAACTGCACTGTTATTGGAACATACCTCGAGACCGCAACCCCACGTTCAAAGACACAAGGGTTTGTTGCGAGTCAAATTGGTGGAACGTGGAAGCCAGCAACGAAGATTGTTTTGCCATCTTCTACAAATGCAAATCCCTACGTCACAACTTCACAAATTTCTTGCTGGAGCACAGGCAACTGTTCAGCAATTGGCTCATACATTGATTCCAACAATGTGAGCCAGGGCTTTGTAATGAACCAGGTAAATGGCACTTGGCAGAATGCACAAAATGTTTTGATGCCGTCGAACACGAGCGCCTACGCAAACATTGCCCTAAGCGCCCTTACTTGTGTGTCGCCCGGCAACTGCAGCGCTATTGGAACATACGCAAAGCGCACCGGAGCCATTTCACCATTTGTAGTTTCAGAGACGAGCGGAGTTTGGAAGCGCGGGGTTTCTCTCACGCTTCCAAGTGATTCGGCATCGAATCCCCACACAACGCTCTACGGCTTCAGTGGGATTTCTTGTCCATCTGTTGGCAATTGCACAACAGGTGGTCAGTACATAACTACAACTGGCATCTATCAAGGATTTCTCGTGAATCAGGTGAATGGAACGTGGAAGGCTGCTTCAACACTTGCGCTTCCAAGTGGTGCACAACAAGCTGGCAAGAATGGTGGAGCCGTGGCCTTCACCTGTTCGAGCGCGGGCAACTGCTCAGCAGCGGCGGCATACCTTGACAGTTCAGGTAACTATCAGGCAGGAATTGCAAGTGAAGTTAATGGCACTTGGCAGACTGCTCAGAAGCTAACTCTGCCAAATGGTGCAACAACTGTGAGTGCCGCTGGTGGTGTGTACGGGCTTTACTGCCACGGATCAAGCTGCACAGGTCTTGGTAGTTACCAGACAAGCAGTAACAGCTACCAGGGCTTTACTGTTACGAATTAATTCGCAGTTCATCTACGCTGGGTAGATGGCCGGACTACTCGTTGACATAAGTCCGTTTCGAAAAAACAAAGATTTCACTCTTCTCTTCTTCGGACAATTAATTTCAATTCTCGGTAGCAACATCACCGTTGTTGCAATTCCTTATCAGGTCTATCTTGAAACACACTCAAGTCTCTGGGTGGGTATTACAAGTTTGATTCAACTTCCATTTCTCATAATTGGATCACTGTGGGGCGGGGCTGTTGGAGACCGAATTAATCGACGAATTCTTTTATTTATTACTTCCATTGTTCTTGCATTTATGAGTACCGGTCTCGCGCTGAATGCTCAATCGAATAACAAGCACATTGCTCTGCTTATCGTGCTCGCCGCATTTAGTGCCGGTGCTGCTGGATTTCTTGGCCCACTTCGAAGTGCCATCTTGCCAATGGTTGTTCCCACCGCTCAGTTCCCCGCAGCAAACTCTCTGTTTCAAATTACGTTCCAGCTGGGATTCCTCGTTGGTCCTGCCGTTGCTGGAGTGCTAATTGCTGCGGTAGGAATTTCGTCGTGTTATTACATTGATGCAGTCACCTATGCAGCGCTTGCAGTATCGGCCTACTTTCTTTCACCACTTCATCCAACTGGGAAGTCTGAAGGTGATGGAATTCTCACCTCTATCAAGGAGGGCTTTGCATTCGTTAGGAAGTCACCCGCGCTGCAAGGTGTGTACCTAGTTGACCTAAACGCAATGATCTTTGGAATGCCACGTGCACTTTTCCCGGCGTACGCGCTGACTGTCTACCATGCAGGTCCGAGAACCGTCGGGCTCTTATTCGCAGCTCCTGGAATTGGAGGAGTACTCATTTCACTCATGAGTGGATGGGTTGACAAAGTTGAACGTCAGGGTCGCTTTGTGGTGCTTTCAGTAATCACCTGGGGTGCAGCAATCACGCTCTTTGGCATAGTGCACATTGCCTGGATGGGAATCTTCTTCCTCGCAGTTGCGGGGGCGGCTGACGCAGTGTCAGCGATCTTCAGGTGGATAATTTTGCAAGGATCAATCCCTGATCACTTCAGAAGTCGTATTGCATCTATCCAGATTGCCGTTGTAACTGGTGGTCCTCGCATTGGTGACATGGAGTCTGGCCTTGTCGCCGGGCTTACATCGACTGGGGTTTCAGTTATCTCGGGAGGGCTTGCGTGCATTGTTGGCGCGCTGGTTCTTATTAAAGCAATCCCCACGTTCTGGGAACAAAAGAGCGTTATGCAGAGCGAACCGGAATAGAGCGGCGCTTTCCATTGGTCACTTGTGCCAACTGACCACACGCAGCATCAATAGAACGTCCTCGAGTGTTTCTGACCGTTACGTTTACACCTAGCTCCTCAAGTGCTTTTCTAAATTCGTACACGCGTGTTCCTGATGATCCCATTACCAAATATCCAGGTGTTGGATTAAGTGGAATGAGATTTACGTGTGCGCGTAGTGACAGCGCGTAGTCAGCAAGTTCTTCGACGGCTTGATCAGTGTCGTTCACACCATCAATGAGGGCCCATTCAAAACTGAGTCGACGGCCCGTTGTCGCAATCCACATAGTGCACGCTTCGTGGAGGCGCTCAAGGTTGTAGCGCTTGTTAAGTGGAACAAGTTCATTTCGCGTTTCATTGTTCGCAGCGTGAAGACTCACCGCAAGTGTGAGTGGAAGCCCTTCATGTGCGAGCTTCTCAATTGCTGGAGCCACGCCCACTGTTGACACTGTGAGATTTCGTGCAGACATCCCCTTGTATTCATGAAGTCGTTTTACAACACCAACTGTTGTGTCGTAATTTGCGAGTGGTTCACCCATGCCCATGAAGACAACATTTGAGAGTCGTCGTGGAGCTGCTGCACGTGTTGCGAACATAACTTGTTCAATAACTTCACCAATTGTGAGTTGTCGTGAGTAACCAGCTTGTCCAGTTGCACAGAACGTGCAACCCATTGCGCAACCGGCCTGACTTGAAACACAAACAGTGACGCGATCTTCGTACGCCATGAGAACTGTTTCAATAGTTGCACCGTCAGCTAAACGAAATACCCACTTCTGCGTAGAACCAAGATCACTTTCAACAAAGTTCGCAACTTCCAGGCTTGATGGAAACTGTTCTCCGAGTTTTGAGCGCAGTGCTTTTGGAATGGTCGTTATTTCATCAAGGGCCTGACCCTCGGTCCAGAGGCCGTGCCAAACCTGGTCCGCACGGTAGCGAGGCTCGCCCGTGAGCTGCTCTGCCAGTTCTTCTTTGGTGTATTCATAGGCAGATGGCATCTCTTAAGGCTAGATGGGAATAGACCGTGCTCCAGCACCCCCTACTTCTACTACGGTCTTACAAGGCAACCTACCCAGGAGTAACCATCATGGAACTAAAGAACACCTCATCAGTCGTCACCGGCGGCGCATCAGGACTTGGCGAATCAACTGCTCGTGCACTTGCAGCACGAGGCGTAAAAGTTGTTGTCGCTGACCTCAATGACGCACGCGGTGAAGAAGTAGCGAAGGAAATTGGTGGAACATACGTTCACTGTGACGTCACCAACACTGACCAGAACATCGCTGCCATCGAAGCCGCCAAGGCAATGGCCCCACTATGGACAGTTGTTAACTGTGCAGGAATTGGTTGGGCTACACGCACCGTTGGAAAAGATGGTGAGTACTCATCAGCACACGACCTCGCTCTCTACCGCAAGGTGATTGAGATCAACCTGATCGGAACATTCGACATGTGCCGTCTCGCTGCAACAGCAATGAGCCACAACACACCTGACGTTGATGGACTACGCGGCGCAATTGTTAACACTGCTTCAGTTGCTGCAGAAGATGGACAGATTGGCCAAGTTGCCTACTCTTCATCAAAGGGTGGCGTAGTTGGTCTTACATTGCCACTTGCTCGTGATCTTGCTGCAATTGGTGTTCGTGCCAACTGCATCTTGCCTGGTCTCATTGACACACCAATTTACGGAACTGGTCCTGCATCAGATGAGTTCAAGGCTCGCCTTGGTGCTGGCGTGTTGTTCCCTAAGCGTCTTGGTTACTCATCAGAGTTCGCTTCACTTGCAGTTGAACTTCTAAGTAACAGCTACATGAATGCCGAGTCAGTACGTCTCGACGCTGGTATTCGTATGCAGCCTAAATAATTAGAGGTCGCTAGCTTCAGCCACGTTGTCAAAGCGGGCGAATTCTTTTCGCCACGTCAAGTGAGCTGTGTCAGTAGGACCGTTTCGGTTCTTTCCAACAATGATCTGTGCATCTGACTTCTGGTCATTGGCAACTTCGCCGTACTCTTCTGGACGGAACAAGAACAGAACAACGTCGGCGTCTTGTTCTAGTGATCCTGATTCACGAAGGTCAGACATCATTGGTCGCTTATCAGCACGTGCTTCAAGAGCACGTGAGAGCTGTGACAACGCAATGACTGGCGTCTCTAATTCACGCGCCAGAATCTTCAATGCACGGCTCATTTCTGACACTTCGACTTGGCGGTTTTCTGCTTTGCCACGTGAGCTCATGAGCTGTAGGTAGTCAATGATTACAACGCCGAGGTCACCTTGCTGCTGCTTCACACGTCGAGCGCGCGCACGGATGTCCATAACGGTCAGTGATGGGTTGTCGTCAATAAAGATTGGTGCACCCTGCAACATTCCAAATGCCTTGTGGGCATTGTTCCAGTCGTTATCGCTTAAGTCACCGGTACGAAGTTTTGTTGAGTCAATACGCGCAGTAGAAGCGAGAATACGTTCAGCGAGCTCTTGCTTGCTCATTTCAAGTGAGAAGTACAGTGCCGGGCGCTTTACAACTGCACCAACGTGGGTAAGGATTCCGAGACCAAACGCGGTCTTACCCATACTCGGGCGAGCACCAATGATCGAGAGGCTCGTTGGTTGCAGTCCCTGAAGAATACGGTCGAGTGAGCGGTATCCAGTTTCAAGGCCGTTGAACTGACCACGAGTCTCACCACGCTCTTCCAAAATGTCCGCTTCAGCGAGCAGAAGTTTTTGTAGGTGTGCAACTGAATCAACTTTTTGACCATCGGCGATTGCGTTGATCTTTCGCTCTGAATCATCAAGCAGCATTCCAACATCGTCCGTTGGTAAGTACGCTTCATCAAGAATTCCACCGGCAACAGAAATAAGTCTTCGCTGTTGTGCTTTGTCACGAACTAGTTCTGCGTAGTGCTGCGCATTCGCAGCTGACGGAGTGTTGCTCTGGAGTGCAGCGAGAACTGCGAGTTCAATCTGGAGTGATCCACGCTCTTGCATTTTTGCTTGCACTGTTACGTAGTCAACTGGGTCGCCACCATTTACGAGGTCAACAATTGCTGAGAAGATCTGTCCGTGGAGTGGACGATAGAAATCTTCTTCTTGAACAACTTCATACGCAATGCTCACTGCTTCAGGAAGTTGCAACATTGCACCAATGAGTGACTCTTCGGCTTCAATGACACTTGGTGGAACGCGCCCCGCACTCGGAGCTGTTCTTTGTCGGTCTGATTCAATCTGTGTCATAAGACTCCAACGTTCGCACGTTTTGGCTGTGTGTCGCTAGAACAACAACGTGGGGAAAAGCCTGTGTCTAACTCCATAGTTTTAATGCTCTCAAATGGGTGTAACAAGCATTCAGCCGGGGCAAAAAGCCCCGGCTGAATGAAAATCCTTGAAAGATTGGCCTACTTAGCGACAACCTGCACAGTCACGGAAGCAACAACACCGTCAAACAGTGTCGCTGAAACGGTGGCTGATCCGAGCTCTTTGATGTGCTCAGTCATTGAAATCTGGTGACGGTCAAGCGAGATGTTTGTCGCTGTACGGATTGCGTTCACAACGTCTGCTTCGGTTACTGAACCAAAGAGACGACCGTTCGCACCGGCACGAGCTGAAACTGAAACGCTGGCCTGCTCAATAAGCTTGCGCTGCACTTCTGCAGCTTCACGACTCTGAGCGTCACGAACATCACGAGCCTTGCGCATTGATGCCGCCTGGATCTCCATGGTGTCATTAGCTTCAAGTGCATCGCCGTTAGGAAGAAGGAAGTTGCGAGCAAAACCCTTTCTCACTTCAACGATGTCTCCGCGGCGTCCTACGCCTCGGATGTCATTACGCAGTAGGACCTTCATTCTGAAACCTCCACGGCTTGTGCTTCTTCAACGATTGCGGCTGCTTCGAAGACTGCTTCAGCAGTGCTGGCGTCTTCTAAGAGCTCTTCGCGAATTACTTCACCATCGATGTCTCCAAGGACGTCAGCTAAGGTCACCTCTTCCTTTTCACCACGTGGTCCGCGTGAACCACGGTCACCGCGGTCATCACGTCCACGGCCGCCGCGCTTTTCAGTCACGGTGCGCTGTGTGTATGGAAGCAGTGCTAGTTCACGAGCAGTCTTAATTGCATCGGTAACGTCGCGCTGGTGCTGCTGACAGTTGCCAGACACCTTGCGACCACGGATCTTTCCGCGGTCTGAGATGTACTTGCGAAGCTGAGCAAGGTCCTGGTAGTCAACGGCAATAACACCATGAACACAGAATGTGCATGGCTTCTTTTTCGTGTGACGCTTTTCAATTTTTGGCGCGCGCTTTGGCGGCGTAGGCATATTCTTACGTGGCATTAGAAAGGCTCCTCATCAAATGCATAGGTCGGTGATTCGTTTGAAGCAGGTCGTGGTGTTGGGCGGTCTCCTGAAGGAAAGTTGCCACCCTCGGCACGTGGTGTACGAGTTACAACTGCAGTAGCCCAGCGAAGTGAAGGGGCAATTTCGTCAGCAACGATTTCGAATGCTGAACGCTTGTCGCCATTTTCAGTTTCCCAGGTGCGCTGGTCCATGCGACCACTAACAAGAACACGTGAACCCTTAGTAAGTGAGTTCGCTGCATTCTCTGCCATTGCTCCGTAGCAAGAAACATCGAAGAACGATGTCTTCTCTTCCCACTCTTGTGTCTGGCGGTTCTGCCAACGGCGACTGACTGCAACAGAAAGGCGCAGTGCAGCTTGACCGGAGTTCAGAAACTTCAGTTCTGGGTCGCGGGTTACATTCCCAACGACGGTAATAGTGTTGTCAGCCATTTCAATTTCCTTTTTCTCTAAGCGACGAACTTATGCCTTGGCCGTAACACGGCTGGCACGTTCGTTGCGCCGTAGGACCTTGAAGCGAAGGACTTCGTCAGAAAGAGTCAAGATGCGGTCGAGTTCAGAAACTGTCTCGTTCACACCATTGAATTCAACCAAAACGTAGTAACCCTCTTTGCGCTTGTTGATCTCGTACGCCAGGGGACG
>CAIJWX010000068.1:0-17254 GCA_903824535.1 uncultured Actinomycetes bacterium
ATTCAGCGTTTCTTGTCACAGCCAATGTTCGTGTCAAAGATTTTCACCGGTATTGACGGAATCAACGTTCCAGTGCAAGAGACCATTGAGTCATTCGAGCACCTCGTTAAGGGTGACCTTGACCAGTACCCAGAGCAGGCATTCCTTAACGTCGGTGGCGCATCAGACGTTGAGCGCAAGGCCGCGGAGTTGTCAAAGAACTAATGGCAACTTTGAAAGTAGAAATCGTTTCGCCCGAGGCGGCGTTGTGGACTGGTGACGCTACGTCACTCACCGCACGCTCCTCGGACGGAGATTTCACAATTCTCCCTCAGCACACATCAACAGTTGGCGCCGTAGTTCCAGGTGTTGTTTACGTGCAGACAGCAAACGGTGAGCTCGCTTTCGTTGTTGATGGTGGCTACTTTCAAGTTGGCGCTTCAGAAGAAGAAGGCGTCACACTCGCTACTGTGCTCGCAGGTGTTGCAAAGCTTGCAACGAACCGCGCAGAAGCACTCGAGCTCGCAGCTGCACAAGCAGCCGAGCTCAGCGCTGCAACTAACTAAAACTACCTAGCGTTTACGTAGTCGAGCAGTTCTTGCTTCTCGTGTTCAAGCTCTTCAAAACGAGCTTTCACCACGTCTCCAATTGAGACAACTCCAACGAGTGATCCGTTTTCAATCACTGGTACGTGGCGAATACGTTCTGCCGTCATCATTCCCATTAACTCATTAACTGTTGTTGATGGCTCACACGTTGTAACGGGACTCGACATGAAGTCATGGATCTTTTCTTCGAGTGCAGCGGGTCCGTGCTCAGCAATAGCTCGAACTGCATCGCGCTCTGAAAAAATTCCTGCGAGCGGTGCGCTTAGACCGGTGACTACCAGTGCGCCGATTTTTCGTTCTCGAAGAATGTGCAGCGCATCGGCGACGCTTCGGTTTTCAGAAATAGTGGCGACGTCGCCACCCTTGCTCAGCAGTAAAAACGAGACGTTCATAACGAACCCTCCTCAAGCGGATCAATCTGGTCCTATAACTGACCATAGAACTACGTAGGGGTTTTCGCCAGCGAAAAGGTCACATTGTGAACAAGTGGACAAGTCCCACTGTTTAAGGCTTTTAGAAGCCAGCGGTTGTGAATTCCTGGAGCTTGTCGTGACGGTGGAAGGTTTCAATGGTGCGAACTGTTCCCGACTTCGAGCGAACAACGAGTGACTGGGTGGTGGCTCCAAAGTCGTGGAAGCGAACACCGCGAAGGATGTCACCATCGGTGATGGCGGTAGCTGAGAAGTAGCAGTTGTCACTCGCTACGAGGTCATCAGTCTTTAAGACCTTGGTGAAGGAGTAACCGAGTGCTTCTGCAGCGGCCTTTTCTTCGTCGTTACGTGCGTAGAGCACTCCCTGGATCTCTCCACCGAGTCCCTTAAGAGCAGCAGCTGCAATAACGCCTTCTGGTGTTCCACCAATGCCAAGCAAGATGTCTACGCCCGAGTTTGGCCATCCGGTCGCAATGGCACCAGCAACGTCACCATCAGAAATAGAAATCACTCGAGCACCAGCTTCGCGCACTTCTGCGACGAGATCGTCGTGGCGAGGGCGGTCGAGAATTACAACGCCAAGTTCTTGGACGCTCTTCTTAAGTCGCTTAGAAAGTTCATTCAAGTTGTCTGTCGCCGACGCATTGATGTCAATCGCGCCGCGACCACGTGGACCAACAGCAATCTTGTTCATATAGAACGTTGGGCCGGGATTGAACATCGTCCCTTTTTCAGAAAGAGCAATAACTGAAAGTGCACCGTTTCGACCCATGGCCGTCAGTGTGGTGCCATCAACTGGGTCAACAGCAACGTCAACCTGCGGAGCTGTGCCGTCACCAATTCGTTCACCGTTGTAAAGCATTGGTGCTTCGTCTTTTTCACCTTCACCAATAACAACAATTCCGTCCATGGCAATGCCACCGAGAACAAAGCGCATGGCGTCAACGGCGGCACCGTCAGCAGAGAGCTTGTCGCCACGTCCGGCCCAGCGAGCAGCAGCGATCGCCGCCGCCTCAGTGACTCGAATCATTTCTAGGGCAATATTGCGGTCTGGCGTCTGAGGTGGCTGCACCTAAAGATGGTACTCCGAGCCCCCATATTGTGCCTAAACAACAGGTCTTTATCTGCAGGTATTTGCGGCAATACTTGAAGGGTGAGTTCTCTTGTAGTGAAGCCCTCTGGCCCCCTATCTGGGGAGGTCACTGCCTACGGCGCCAAGAACGCCGTTTTGAAGCAAATGGCGGCGTGCCTGTTGGCGAGCGGAGAGCACTGTCTCACCAACGTCCCAGACATCACTGACGTCACCATGATGGTTGAACTTCTCGTGGCGCTCGGATGCTCGGTCGAGCGTCCTAACAATCACGAGCTCTGCATCAGCGTCCCTGAAGCCAAGGACATCCATCCCGTTGCTCCCGCACATCTCTTTGAAGCAATGCGAGCTTCCATTGTCATACTTGGCCCACTACTGGCACGATGTGGCGAAGCAAACATGGCATTACCGGGTGGAGACGACTTCGGACAACGTCCAATCAATTTTCACACCGACGGTCTAAGTGCGATGGGCGCAGAATTTCATAACGATCGAAATTCAATTCGTGCAACAACAACGAGACCGCGTCTTAGAGCTACACGCATCACACTCGAGTACCCAAGTCACACCGCAACTGACAACTTACTTATGGCGTGCGTGCTGGCAGAAGGTCGCTCTGTAATTGATAACGCAGCACGTGAACCTGAAGTTGAAGATCTTGGTCACCAGCTCCAAGCCATGGGCGCGAAGATTGAAGGACTCGGGACCTCGAGGTTGACTATTGACGGCGTTGAAAAGCTAGAACCTGCTCACCATGAAGTGATTCCTGACCGCCTTGTTGCAGCGACCTACCTGGCGTCTGGTCTTATTACCGGGGGAGAAGTGCGCGTAGTTGACGCAGTCCCACGCCACATGGAAATGCTCCTTCGAAAGATTGAAACCATTGGTGGCGTTGTTGATATTTCGGGGCCTGGAATTTCTGTCAGAGGTCCCAAGCGACTTAGTGCGTGCGACGTTGCGACGTTGCCGTATCCAGGAGTTGCTACTGACTACAAACCACTAATCACCTCCATGCTGAGTGTTGCTGACGGCGTATCAGTTGTCACTGAGAATCTTTTTGCTGGTCGCTTTCGTTACGTTGATGAACTTGTTCGACTTGGTGCCACAATTACTACCGAAGGTCACCACGCCATGATTCGCGGCGTCGAGCACCTAACTGGAACCACAGTTCGTGCCACTGACATTCGTGCCTGCGCAGCACTTACACTGGCTGGACTGGTAGCTGAAGGGCAGACGACAATTGAAGGACTCGAGCACGCAGACCGTGGATACGATGACTTTGTTGGACGCCTGTCGAGCCTTGGCGCCAAAGTCGAGAGGTTCGCATGATTGCGCGTGACCCCGCAGTTCTTGTTGAACAAGCCAGATCTGGATCTCGCACCGCACTCGCCAGACTGATCACCTACGTGGAGTCTGGTGGGGCCCAGCACCGCCAAACTGTCTCCTTGGCTTACCAAGCCCCTTCGCCATACGTAGTGGGCATTACAGGGCCTCCTGGGGCCGGAAAATCGACGTTAACTGACCAGCTGATTACTACTGCTTTCACCCGGGGATCCTTTGAGGGCGAGCACCCCTTTAGCCAGGTGGGCATCCTCTGCATTGACCCGAGCTCCCCCTTCACTGGTGGCGCAATTTTGGGTGACCGCATCCGCATGCAAGACCACGCGACAAATGAAAACGTCTTCATTCGCTCCATGGCAACACGTGGTCACCTCGGTGGACTTTCACTCGCGGTTCCAGATGCAGTTCGTGTTCTAGGAGCTGCAAGTTTCTCTCTCGCGCTCGTAGAAACTGTTGGAGTAGGTCAGATGGAAGTTGACATTGCTTCTGCTGCTGACACCACCATTGTTGTCACGAACCCTGGATGGGGAGACGCAATGCAAGCGAACAAGGCCGGTCTTCTAGAAGTTGCGGACATCTTTGTCATTAACAAAGCTGACCGTGCCGGTGTTCGTGAAACACGACGTGACTTAGAGCAGATGCTCGATCTTGGTGGCATGCACGAATGGCGTCCAACAATTCTTGAAACAGTCGCGAGCAATGGAACTGGCGTTGGAGCACTCTTCGAAGCAATATGCGAGCACCGTCGTCACCTCGAATCAAGTTCTCAAAATGCCCACATTGAAAAGCGCACCAAGGCCGAACTCGAGAAGGTTTTATCAGCGATGCTTCGTTCACGAGTTTCAGGAATTAGCAATGGAGCTCGCTACGAAGAACAAGTGGCTGCCCTAATTGCTGGCACAACAGACCCCTACAAGGCCGCCGAGGCGCTACTCTCAGAAGCATGATTGCTACTTCAGTTGGATACGACATTGTCTTCTTGATTCACCTACTCGCTGGTGTTGCTGTGCTCGCGGTGTTCATCACCATGCACTACTCAGCGCAGAAAGTCGCACGTGGTGCTGACAGCGCTGTGCAACAGGCGAAGTTCCCCGTGGGGCGTAACTGGGCCGCACGGATGCTTCACATTTTGCCAATTACAGGCATCATCATGAGCATCACTGGATCAGACAAAGTTTCATTTTCTCAGCCGTGGGTGAGTGCCGGACTTCTTATTTACATTCTTGCTGCAGGTCACCTTGAAGCGCGTCTACTTCCAAGTGAGCGCGCGATTGCTCAAACAATTAGTGAAAAAGGCGTGGCTTCACCAGAAGCTGGTCGCAAATTCATGATCTCAGTTGACACATTGCTCGCACTTGTTGCAGTGGGCTTCATTGTGATGCTTACTCAGATCTAGAAGAACGAAGCTCTTCCAACCATTCCCGCAGCCACTGTTGCATTGGTGACTTCATCAATCAACACAAAGCTTCCAGTAACTCGGCCTTCTCGGTAGTCATCAACGACAATCGGGTCGGCTGTTTGCAAGGTAGCAAGACCAATCTGATTTGTTGTCAGTGAATCTGCGTCTTCAATCTTCAGCGTTTCGATGTCAACAACTCCATTGATGGCAGCGATGCGAACTGGCGTGACTTTCGAAGTGTGCTTCAAGCGAAGTCGCTGACCGCTTACGAGAGGCTTGTCTCCGAACCAACAAATCGTTGCAGTTATTTCTTTGGTGACCGTAGGCAGTGGTGCGGTTGCAATCATGTCGCCACGTCCAGCGTCAGTTTCTGATTCGAGGTCGATGTCAATTGAGAGACCAACGCCAGCTTCACTCGTTGGACCAGCGGCGTTGTTGACTGCTTTCACAGTTGTCTCAACACCCTGAGGCAGAAGCGTTACTTTGTCTCCAACTTTGATTGAGTGTCCGCACAGCATTCCGGCGTAAGTTCTTCCTCCACCGTTTTGGCGAAGCACCCACTGGATCGGAAGACGAGCTCCATCTGCAGTCCCAGCCCATGCACCAGCGTCACTTGTTTCTAAGGCTTCAATGACAGTCTGGCCGTCGTACCAAGGCGAGTTTGCTGAACGGTCCACCACGTTGTCACCAATAAGTGCTGAAACCGGAATGACCTTTACTGAGGCAATGTCAAGTTCAATTGCGATGGTGTTGATCTGTTCAACAACTTTGTTGTACGCAGATTCGTCCCAGTTGACGGCGTCCATTTTGTTCGCGGCGACAATGATTGACCTAACGCCAAGAAGTGCTGCAATGCAGAGGTGGCGACGGGTCTGTTCCTTTAGCCCGCTCGCAACATCAAGAACTACGAGAGCGAGGTCTGCTGTTGATGCACCGGTTGCCATGTTGCGGGTGTACTGCACGTGTCCGGGACAGTCAGCAATGATGAACTTGCGATTTGGGGTAGTGGCGTAGCGGTAGGCAACGTCAATGGTGATGCCTTGTTCGCGCTCTGCTCTAAGCCCGTCGGTCACGAAACTGAGGTCAAGGTCGCCAACGCCGCGCTTCTCAGAAGCGGCCGCAACTGCGTCTAATTGGTCGTCAAAGAGCTGGCGGGTATCGACGAGAAGGCGTCCAATAAGCGTTGATTTCCCATCATCTACTGAGCCAACGGTAGCGAGGCGAAGGAGGTCTTTAGTTACGGTTTTCATTTAGAAGTAGCCCTCACGTTTGCGGTCTTCCATGGCGGTTTCACTAAAGCGGTCATCAGCTCTGGTGGCGCCTCGCTCAGAGACATTGGCAATGGAAATCTCATCAATAATTTTTTCAATAGTGTCTGCGTCAGAGTCAACTGCGCCAGTGAGGTTTGCGTCGCCAACGGTGCGAAAGCGAACGGTGCGAACTTCAATATTTTCATCACTACTTGGAACTACCCACTCACCAACTGCGAGCCACATGTTGTCTCGAAGCACAACGTGACGTTGGTGTGCAAAGTAAATCGATGGCAGTTCCATATTTTCGCGAGCAATGTATTCCCATACGTCGAGTTCGGTCCAGTCCGAAAGTGGGAATGCGCGAAGGTGTTCACCAGCGTTGACTTTTCCCTGATAAAGCTGCCAAAGTTCAGGACGCTGGGCGCGTGGATCCCACTGTCCGAACGCATCTCTAAATGACAAAATTCGTTCTTTCGCACGAGCCTTATCTTCATCTCTGCGTGCACCACCGAAGGCCGCATCAAACTTGTTGTCATTAATTGCGTCGAGCAGCGTCACACTTTGTAGTCGGTTGCGTACCCCCATTGGTCCCGGGTCAGCAACCTTTCCTTGATCGATTGAATCTTGAACTTTTGCGACAATCAGACGAGCGCCTGCTTTTTCTGCGGCGGCGTCTCGAAAGTCGAGGACCTCTTGGAAGTTCTGTCCGGTGTCAATGTGCATCACCGGGAAGGGAAGCTGCTGGGGCGCGAATGCTTTTTTAGCGAGGTGAAGAAGAACTGCCGAGTCTTTTCCACCTGAGAACAGCAGCACTGGGCGCTCGCATTCGGCGGCGACTTCTCGAAGAATGAAGATGGCGTGTGACTCAAGAAGGTCAAGGTGACTGGTCGACTTTGGGGCGTGAACAGGGGTTATTGACATAGGCAGATATATCCTACCAAATCACTAGGAAATGTTAGACATTAGGCTATTTTTATGACTATGCCAACCCCAGAGCTACTACAAGAGCTTGAAGCCATGGACGCAACCTTCGAGGCCTCTAGCCCACTAGAGATCTTGAAGTGGACGTTCAGTCGCTTCGCTGACGACGTTGCCATGGCCTGCTCGTTCGAAGATCTAGCTCTGCTGCACATGGTCACCCAGGTTGCCCCCTCGACGGAAATTGTTTTCCTAGACACCTTGGGGCACTTTTCGACGACACTTTCTTTCGTCGCTGGGATCGAAAAAGATTGGTCACTCAATCTCACCAGAACAACTCCCGGACCCGATGCCGATGCTTTCGCATGTGGCACAGATCGGTGCTGTGAGCTGCGAAAAGTGGAGCCACTGAAGCGCGCAGTGCAGGGTAAAGCGGCCTGGATCACATCTGTGAAGCGCGTTGACGCACCGAGTCGTGCATCTATGAAAACCCTGATGTGGGACGATAAATTCGGTCTCGTTAAGGTCAACCCATTCGCAAAATGGACTGACGATGACGTTGCGTATTACATCTCATCGAACAAGCTCCCTGAGCACCCACTCTGGGCTGAGGGGTACGCATCGATTGGTTGCGAGAAGATGACCGCGAAGCCACTCGTGCCGGGTGACCGACGCTCAGGCCGCTGGGTCGGTGCCGACAAAGAGGAATGTGGTCTTCACGAGGCATAACATCCACCAAATTTAAAACTTTTTACATTACATTTGTATGAATGTTCACGGTGAATGTACAGGGGTAGGTCGGATGCTTCTAATTATTATTGCGCTCTTCTGGGTAGCCATTTTGGCACCCGTTGCTGTAAAGCACTTTCGCGACAGCGGAACCGAAAAGTCAATCAATTCTTTCCATGCGGAACACGAAGTTCTCTCCCGACAGAACTACGCCATAGAGCCAGCACACCGTTTGGACCAGGAAGACTCAATTACTTCAAAAGTTCGCGGACTTCTAAACCGTCCTCGTTTGACTGTTGTTCATGCTGACGATTCAATGCGCACTGACATTCGCCAAGAGTGGAACGAGTGGGATCAGAACTTGGATGAAGAGTTTGAAACTCCATCACGTAATCGTTACGCATCTGCATACTCATCAACTCCACGTGAAGCTTCCTACGATGCACCATCTTCGTACGATCGTTACCAAGCTCCACAAACACGAAACGCAATGCAACTCCGTCGCAAGAAAATATTCACACGTCTTCTACTTAGTGCAGTCGGTCTAAGCGCACTTAATTTTGTTGCTGGATTTGCACTGCTTCAAGACCTCGCAATCCTTGCCTGGATTGGTGTCGTTGGCTTTGTGGCACTTGCCTTTTACTCGGTATCTCAGGGCTATTTGAGCGAAGAATCACTTCCGATTCGCATGCCAAAAATCCCACAGCTTCCTAAGCTTCGCCAGCTCGCATCAGTAGAGCCTCTCTACGATGAAGCTCCTGAACAGTTTGATTCAGAGTTCTACGAACCTGAAGCAGACGAATGGCGCCACGAAGCACCACGTCGCGCTTACGGTTGATCTAAACCCCTAAGGGTTTAGAGAGACGTGTTATGGATTCAGTTGCTCACGATGCTCTTGAATTCTGACTCGATCCATCAATGATTCAAATCTTTTGGAAGTACTCATTCGTAGGTTTTCATCAATGAGCGTCGTATTCGAATCATCGAATTTTGTGATGAAGAATGTCAGGTCTAACCCGCAAGCTCGGATTACTTTTCGAACAGTTTCTATACTCGGCGATACTTTATTGCACTCCCACCGTGCGATAACTGATTGGGCGTTTCCAGTGAGCAGCCCCAGTTCAACTTGAGTTATTCCGGCGCGAAGTCGAGCTTCTTTAATTAAGTCACCACTGATCATTACTTCAAAATAGTACATATCAGTTATATTTATCTAATTACTCATTATTGGCTGAGATTGCCCAACGGTCGAGACGATCATGAATTTCATCAAAATTCTGTACTGATATAAATTTAAGCAACTTCCAAATTGAGGAATCTCATGCCTTCTAAACCATCAGCAATTTCATCTATCGCTGAAGAGGCGTACGCGTATTTTTATCCACTCGTGATTATGGAAAAAACGCGACAAACCCACATGGCGGTGGGATCTGAGATGGGAAAACTCTTTCATCAAAGAAAGCGTTCGACTCATAAAGAGCGCACAGTTGCACGTCCAAATGCGGACACTCTATTTTCAAGTGTTTGGCTAGATCTAAGTAACGGGCCAGTTGTGCTTAAAACCCCTGAGTCGCTCGGTCGCTATTACATGTATCAAGTGCTGGACGCTTGGTCCGACACTATTTGTGTTGTCGGGTCTCGAACGGTTGGCGAAGGACCCTCTGCTGTGGCTTTTGTGCCAGCAGGGTGGGACGGCCCTCTGCCAGCGGATGCATTTGTTATCACGGCACCAACCAGAACGCTCTGGATAATTGGCCGCGTGTACGTCGCCGGCGATGATGATCTAAGCGCTGCGCTGGCCTTCCAAAATAATGTCGAACTCATTCGCCTCCAAGACACAAATGGCTCTGGAGAAAAAGAACAAGTTCCTCCAGTCACGATGCCCCCCGTTGCGCAGGTGAAGGCACTTAGCCCCGAAGAATTCTTTACGCTGGGTGCAGATCTAATGGCTCGTGAAACTCCACACGGAACCGATGGCTCGCAACTGCTTCGCTTGTCTCAGCTTGGATTTGTACCTGGTAACCCATTTGAATTTGAGCGACAAAGCAAGGAAGTTCAAGAAGCATTAAGAAACGCTTCTGAAAAAGTTATGCCTCGCTTCAAGAGACCAAAGAACGATCCCTTTTCAATGGTTAATGGCTGGCACATAAACAGAAGCCAGATTGGTGTCTGGGCGAATTCGTATCTTCTGAGGGGTGCAGTTGCACTCATTGGGCTTGCTGCAAATCCTGTTGAAGACGCGCTCTACCCGAGCCTCATCAATGATGCTGACGGAAATCGATTCGATGGTTCTCTTAGTTACAAATTGCATTTTGAGACGAGCACTATCCCCCCAGCAGATGCATTCTGGTCAGTAACTGCGTACGACGGAGATGGATTTCTCATTGAAAATGAACTCAATCGTCACTGCATTGGAAGTAGCAATCAACTCGAATACAACACAGACGGCTCGCTTGATATTTACTTAGGCCCAACACTGCCAAGCGAGAGCCCACTCTCTAATTGGCTACCAACCTGTGCTGGCGCGAGCCATCCCGCACTTCGTCTCTACGATCCTCGTCCAGAGGCGTATGACGGCACCTGGGAACCACCTGCAGCTCAGCGAATTTGAGCTGGCTCAGTTCCCCTCAGTGAGTTAAAGACAATAATTTGCTGCGCGTCTCGGACATCTTGAACACGTAACGCACGTTCTTCAATCACGCCTTGTTGCAGAAGAGACGCACGCTCAATTCCAGGGAGCAGTCCTGAGCTGAGCGGTGGGGTGCACCACGCTCCATTGAGCTTTACGGCGAAATTTCCAATTGTGGTCTCCGTACATTCACCACGTTCATTAACAAGAATTACATCATCAACATCTTTTAGTCGGCGGCAATCGTAGATATCTCTGTTCGTTGTTTTGTGAAACAGTCGTAGGTCATTGCTGTCAACAGGAGCAGTACCGAAGTCGAGCGTGACGATGTCTCTCGGCAATGGAGCAGGTGCAGTTTCAATCGCCACGACTCCATTCATTGACAGCGTGAGGCGCACACGAGCATCGAAGTTGAGCTTTTCTAATTCGCGCGAAAGAATGTCATTGAGATCTTTTGGCACAAAGTGCCCGAGTTGTGAAGCAGAGCTCTGAAGTCGCAAAAGATGGCTCTTGACGTGATCATTTGAATCACCTACGACGAATCTGAATGTCTCTAGAAGGTCTGCGGGTGTGTTCATTGTGAGCACGCGTGACTTGAGCAACATCTCGTCGTATTCAGCCTTCGGGGTTGAATGACTAACAACCCCGCCGCCACTGCCATAGAGCGCCGTTCCGTCAGGGCGCACTTCTGCGGTGCGGATTCCCACGCTGAATGTGGCCCCTATGGTGCCATTTACGGGCTCTATAAGGCCAATGGCGCCGCAGTAAACACCACGAGGTTGTTCTTCAAGTTCGCTAATGATTCGAAGCGCGCTGGACTTTGGAGCGCCGGTTACAGAACCGCAGGGAAAGAGTGCATCGAAGATTGCATCAAGGTCAACCTCATCTCGAGTGGCACAAGAGATCTCTGACACCATTTGCCACACAGTGGGGTATCCCTCAATGGCACAAAGTTCATCCACCTTCACTGAACCTGTCTTTGCCACGCGTCCGAGGTCATTTCGGAGAAGATCAACAATCATGATGTTCTCTGCTTGATCCTTCGTACTTTGCTGCAAGGTGAGAGCACGCAACTGGTCTTCTTGCTCGAAGCGACCACGTCCGAGGGTGCCCTTCATTGGTCGGGTGCGAAGTTGACCGTCACGCCACTCAAAGAACAGTTCTGGAGACCCACTGACAATTGCTACATCTTCAAACTCAAGGAGTGCTCCGTACGATGGTTGCTGCGCCGTGAGCAGTTGTGCGTAGAGCTCTTCTGCATCAATGCCACTGGCTTGATGCATGGCAGTCAAATTGACTTGATACACATCACCACACGCAATTGAGTCAAGGATTGATTGCACTTTTTTCTGGTACGAATTTTCACTTGTCAGACACGTCCAAGAAGTCTGTTTTGGACAAGCCAGTGAATTTTCAGTCCAGGTAGTAGCCGTGCAGTTTTCGAAAAGCGCAAACTGAGCAAGGGGTGCAGTGTGCTGTACCGGTGAGAAATGTGCACCGTCACTGAAAGCAGCAGCAGCTTCGAAACTTACGTACCCCGCGCAGTAGAGACCGTTTGTGCTTGCGCGTTCAACTTCTTTAAGCACCTCGTGAACTTCATTTAGATTGCGCGCAATAAGCGTTCGAACTGGGTTCGATAGCTGGCGTGTTAGGCGTAATCGAGCATCATCGAAACGTGCACGCGGGAAGTTGAATGTAGTCATAGCAAAAGGTGATTTTGAGTCACCTTAGCCCCAGGAAGTTCCGGTTATTCAGAGGCTCAGAAGGCCTTGCGAGCTGTGGATAACGTGCGGTTTATTGGTTGATTATGAAGCAAAACTCAAAAAGTCCAGTGGATAACCTCCACAGCATTGGGCATAAGTTTCTGATTTCCCTTTCACCCCTCACATTCGTCCAAAAGCTCTGGCAGAGTGCACTTAGTAGTTCACGTAGTACCTGTCGAAGTTGGACTGATCCGCAAGGAGAGGAAAGATTGAGAAGGGGAGGGACCTTGCAAGAGGGACAGAACCTTCAAGGCACAAAATGGAGTTCGGTCCATAAGTGCAGAGACAAATGACGTGAAATGCACGCCGTCGATGTAGGCCTGTCCGACACGGGATACGTTGATGTGCCTTCGGGAAACCCGAGGGGCTGGCGAGTTCGCTCACTGGTCACTCGGGTTTTTCGGCTTTTCTAGCGTCAGTTAAAAGCGAATTCTGGGCGCTGCCCGGCAGCTATTTCATCTCTCACTAACAACTGAGCAAGGGGAAGATCGTCAGCGTGCGTTACGCCAATACATCTTGAAGATGTAGGAAGAACGTCAAAGCGAAGTGGTGTGCGGTGAAGAATACTTCCCACGAATGTTGAGAGTTGAATTTCTGGCTCAGCAGCAAAGTCGTGCTTGGCTACTGCTTCTTGCATTAAGTCCCAAATTTCCGGACGAAAACCCCAGAGGTTCATTGAAACGGTTGACTGGGGGTGCAGCACTCGTGGCTCTTGGTCATCATCTGCAAGGTAGCCGTCAAGTGTTGCTTGTACGTTTCTACGTTCGTGAATGTCTGTGAGGTGTCCGTTCACCACGTTGCACGTTCCTCTAGACACTGGAAGATCTCCAACAAGTGCACGGTCGAGTTGAAACCCTACGAGGCAGTTGTTCGCCGAATTCTGTAAGTGTTGCCCGAGCACTGCAAATGATTCACGGCCATACACATCGTCAGCGTTTGAGATTCCAAACGGTTTTGAAACATCAATTACTGAGCGTGCAGTAAGCACCGCGTCAACCGTTCCACGAATTTCTTTTTGAATAACGAAAGAGATCTTGTGTCCCTTAGGCCAAAACTTCGCCACGTGGTCCATGATTGATGGTCCGGTTTCTGCGTTAACTACAAAGACAATGTCGTCGAATCCTGCCGCAAATGCGTCAGATCCAATGAGGTCAATAACCGCTTCACCGTGCATGCCAATTGGGGCAAGCTGCTTGGTGCCACCGTACCGGCGAGCTCTTCCCGCGGCCAAAATAACGAGTGCTGGACTATTCATTACGACCACTTCATTACTGCTGAGGCCCACGTCATTCCTGCGCCGAAGCCAGTCATGAGTGCATATTCGCCAGACTTAACTCGACCGTTCTTTAGAGCGTCATAGAAGGCGAGTGGGATTGATGCACTCGATGTATTTCCGTAACGGTCAAGAGTAATTACTGTGCGGTCCATATCAATTCCGAGGCGCTGGGTAGCTGACTGAATAATTCGAATGTTCGCTTGGTGGGGGACCACGAGGCTTATTTGGTCAGCGGTTACTCCAGCAATTGCCATAGCCTTTTCAGCCGAGTCAACAACTACTCGAACTGCTCGGCGAAATACTTCTGGCCCGTCCATGTAGAAGAAGCCTTCATGAGGTGCAGTGAGAATGTCTGCAGCTGATCCGTCAGAGCCGAGCACAAAGGAAAGAATTTCGTTGTTCTTGTCGTCATACTCAAGAATTGCCGCGCCGCCACCATCACCGAGAAGCACTGCAGTATTGCGGTCACTCCAGTCAACCCAGCCAGAGAGGTGCTCAGCACCGATCAATAAAATTCGCTTGGCGCCAGTTTCTAGAAGACCTTGCGCGGTGCGTACGCCGTACATGAACCCACTGCAGGCCGCGTTTAAGTCCATGGCCATACAGTTCATCCCGAGGTCATTGGCAACCATTGGAGCCGTTGCTGGAGTTATGCGCTCAGGTGAGGTTGTAGCGAGGATCAAAACGTCGATGTCACTTGGTGATACTCCAGCAGAAGCCATAGCTTCTTTGGCGGCGAGAACAGCTAGTTCACGAGTTGAGCTGCCAATACGGCGCTCGCGGATGCCAGTGCGCTCAGTTATCCATTCGTCCGAAGTGTCGAGGGTCTTAGAGAGGTCGTCGTTGGTGACAATGTTTTCTGGGAGACCAATTCCCCAGCCAGTAAAGCGAACGCCCATTAGAGACCTCTATTCCTAGATGAAAGTCTAGGCCTCAGGGTTGGCAGAACTGGGAGCCTTCAATACCTGCAATGTGAGTCGTGCAATAGCAATTTTGCGGTCTCTTTCATCGGTGAGATCAATATTCCACACGTGAACGCTTCGACCAGTTCGAATAGGTGTTGCGGTTGCTGTCAGTGTGCCCTTGGTCATAGAGCGCAGGTGAGAAATATTGAGTTCAGTTCCAACCACAATGAACTCTGGACCAACTGTGGTGGCCCCACCAATCGAGCCGGCGCTTTCAGCAATGAGCGCAGAAACACCACCGTGCAAAATTCCGTATGGCTGGTGTACTCGTGGGCCTACTTCAACCCGGCAAACAACTTTTTCAGGGGTTGCGAGGACAACTTCAATCCCCAATTGGTCGTGCACGTTCTTTTCATGGGCGATGTGATCAGTCATATAGACAGTCTAGAAGTTGGCCTGTAGCCTCGTTATATGGCCAAACGCGTAGACCTTCGTAGTGACACCGTGACCCAACCAACGCAGGCAATGCGTGAAGCAATGGCTTCAGCCGTTGTTGGTGATGATGGTTCGGGTGAAGATCCAACAATTAACGAACTTGAAAAACGCTACGCACAGATTGTTGGCAAAGATGCAGCAGTGTTTGTCCCTTCAGGGGTCATGGCTAATCAAATTGCGATACGCATCAACACCAAGCCCGGTGACGTAATAGTTTCTGGAAGAGATCAACACGTCGTGAGCTTTGAACTCGGTGCCGCCGCACGAAACTCAGGTGTGCAGTTTGCAACGGTTGATGACTCAAGTGGTCAACTGAATTTAAGTGATGTTCTTTCAATAATTGATGCAGAAGTAGATCATCAACCCCACATTGCGATGGTGACAGTTGAAAATACGCACATGCCTTCTGGTGGAACACCTTGGAACGTACGCGACCTTGTTGCATTGAAAGCTGCGATTGGAAACCTCCCGCTACACCTTGATGGTGCTCGACTCTTTAACGCGGTAGTAGCGACTGGAACGTCGGCTAAAGAATTTGCTGCTCCTGCGAGCACGGTTATGACCTGCATGTCGAAGGGTCTCTGTGCACCAGTTGGCTCACTGCTAGCTGGGAGTGCAAGCGACATGGAGTTAGCTCGAATTGAGCGAAAGCGCCTCGGTGGTGCAATGCGCCAAGCAGGAATTTTGGCTGCAGCTGGACTTGTAGCCCTCGACACAATGATTGACCGCTTGGCTGAAGACCATGCACGTGCCAAGCAGTTGGCAGTGTTTTTTGCTCAGGCATTCCCAGAATCAAACTACGACCCTGTATCGTGTCAGACAAATATTGTTTCATTCAATCACCCACAAGCACGACAAATTATTGGCGAGCTGGAACTGCTCGGAGTTGTTGGTGGCACGATTGGTCCACGTCGCGTTCGATTTGTAACCCATGCTGACATCACAGACAATGACGTTTCATTTGTCGCTGAGGTCCTAAAGAGCTTTAAGCCCTCCTAAGTAATCCCTTGCTGTAAAAGGGTTCACGGTAAGTTCACCTGAACGCACTGGTGCTCATCAGGATAAACGGGTAGCCTTGGTAGGTCTCTTAAGGCCTTTCTATGACTGAAATTCTTCACCTCTCAACGTTTCTGCGCCGAGCGATCTATGACTCGAACGGTGACCGAATTGGTCGCGTCCAAGACTTGGTCGCGCGACTCGGTAATGACGCGCACCCACCAATCGTTGGTGCAGTTATTCGCATTGAAGGACGCGACCTTTTTGTTCCAATTAAAAAGATTGGTGGACTTCGCGAAGGCAAGATGACCTTTGAAGGAAAGCGACTCGACCTTCGTAGGTTTGAGCGTCGTCCAGGAGAATTGCTACTCGCTGAAGACCTACTTTCACGCCACCTCATTAACTTGGTTCGCGGTCGTCTCATTATTGCGAACGAAATTGAAATCGCAGAGATGGATGGAAAGTGGGAAGTAGTTGGTGTTGACCCCGGTCGTCGTCCGTTCTTCCGTCGAATTCTTGGGACCAATCTTGGTCAGCGTATTGAAGCTGACGCAATTATTGACTTCGCATCCATTGAGCCGTTCGTAGGACACGTTCCTTCTGCTCGACTTCGTATCCCGTACCGCAAGCTCGCAAAACTTCACCCAGCACAAATTGCTGACCTTGTAGAACAAGCAAGTCACGAAGAAGGCGAAGAGATCATTGAAGCAGTGGGGCTTGACCGCGAGCTCGAAGCCGACGTCTTTGAAGAGCTCGACACAGAGCACCAGTTGGAATTCTTAGAAGCCCGTACTGACGTTGACGCCGCGCGTCTACTTTCTCGCATGGAGCCAGATAACGCCGCAGACCTCATCAGCGAAATTGACCAAGACCGTCGTCTAACAATTCTTGAATCATTACCAAATGATCACCAGACCAAGGTCAGACACCTTCTTTCATATAACGCAGACACTGCTGGTGGTCTGATGAACCCAGACTTCGTCTCGGTTCCTGCAACGGCAACTGTGGCTGAGGCTCTAGAAGCTGTTCGTAGTTCGAACGTCCCAGGTGAGTCGCTGCACGTTGTCTTTGTATTAGATGAAAATGGACAGCCAATTGGTGCATCGTCACTGGCACCGCTTGTTCGCGCTCGAGACACTGACCTCGCACTCAGTGTTGCTCGCACACAATTAACGCACGTGCACCCCGAATGGGATATGCACCGCGTCGCTCGCAAAATGAGTGACTTCAATCTGACTGTCTTGCCGGTGCTCGATGCAGAGCACGGAAAGATGATTGGCGTAGTAACAGTTGACGACCTGCTCGAAGAGCTCCTCCCTCAGGGGTGGCGCCGTGAGTTCGGTATGACTGCGGTGGAGGAGTAGAAGTATGCGCCGCATGATTCTTCGTCTCGTTCAAAGGGGGCCTTTCTGAAACCCCCCAGTTGTGACCGTCAGGTCACC
>CAIJWX010000069.1:0-10962 GCA_903824535.1 uncultured Actinomycetes bacterium
GAAACTGCGAACCCACCTTGACTCTTTACGCGAAGTTCAATGTCTTCTGAGCCAAGCTCAAATACACCAGTAGAAAGTGTGATTGCAACATTTCCACCAGCTTCGAGAGTTTCTGCAGCCTTAACTGAATCAAGCTTCAAAAGCGCTGGCTTCAACTCTTTCACCGCTTCACCAAGTCGTGGTCCAACGGTACGGAAGTTTGGTACGAGTTCAAAGCTGAGAACATCAGCAAGTTCAGCGCCGTACTCAAGAACGTCAACGTTTAGCTCGTCTTCAACAATTCCTTCTGGCGGCATTGGTGCACCAACTGGCAAGAACACCAGTGCGCGGGCAAGAGGTTGGCGAACTTTAACTCCAGCTTCAGCACGAGATGCGCGGCCAAGCGAAGTAAGTCTGCGAGCAACATCCATTGATTCTTCAAGAGCTGAATTTCTCATTTCTGGGTTGCTCTTTGGCCAGTCGGCAAGGTGAACAGAGTCTGTCTCTTTCACGTCAAAGAGTTCTGCGTACATGCGCTCAGAAATAAACGGAATGAACGGAGCCATGATCAACGTGATGCGTTGTAAGACCTCTAGAAGTGTCGCTTGCGCCGCGAGTGAGTCTGAGCGTGGAACATTCGGGTCAGTTCGCCAGAAACGACGACGGCTGCGTCGTACGTACCAGTTCGACAAATCATCAATCAGATCGTGCAGTGCGTCGCAACCACTGAGTGGTTCGTAGCCATCGAGCGCAGCTGTTACGGCAACAGTGACACTTTCGAGTCGAGAAAGAATCCACTTATCAATTTCTTGGCGGTCCTGCGGTGCTGGAATCTCAGGATCAGCAGGGTCAAAGTTGTTAAGCGATGCATACGTTGTAAAGAAGCTGAACGTATTCCAAAGTGTCGCGAGCGTGTCACGAAGAGAAGCATCAATTGCACCTAGACCAGCGCGAGTTGATGTCCACGGAGATCCTTGGCTAAACATCCACCAACGAAGAGGGTCGGCTCCACGAGTATTAAGTACTTCCCACGGATCAATGACGTTTCCAACGGACTTACTCATCTTCTTTCCGGTTTCATCAACAATGTGACCGAGACACAGCACGTGCTCGTATGGAGATTTACCGAATACAAGCGTGTTCACCGCAAGTAGTGAATAGAACCATCCACGCGTTTGGTCAATCGCTTCAACAACAAGTTGAGCTGGGAACTGCATTGCTTCTTTCGATCCAGCAACGTGTGGGAATCCAACTTGAGCAGCGGGCATTGCCCCAGAGTCGAACCATGCATCAATAACAGGTATTTCGCGAACAGCTTCTTTCCCGCAGGTACGACAGTTCATCTTGATGTCGTCAATGTTTGGACGGTGCGGGTCGAGCTTTGACTGATCAGTACCCGTGAGCTCAGAGAGCTCGGCGAGTGAACCAACACAGGTGAAGTGATTGTCTTCGCAGGCCCAAATAGGGAGCGGCGTTCCCCAGTAGCGGTCTCGAGAGAGTGCCCAGTCAACGTTGTTATTTAGCCACTCACCCATTCGTCCGTCACGAATATGTCCTGGGTGCCAGTCAATACCGGCATTTTCAGAAATAAGTTGTTCTTTGAACTTGCTCGTTGCGATGTACCAACTTGGCTTTGCCCAGTAGATAATCACTGTGCCACAGCGCCAGCAGTGCGGAAGAGAGTGAGTGAAGTCAAAGCGACGAAGAAGAATTCCACGTTTTTCAAGTTCATTGTTGATGCCAGCGTTAGCTTCACGAACGCCCTGACCCTCAAGCCAAGGGATGTCTGAAGTGAACTTTCCATCTTGTCCAACGGGGTTCACGATAGGAAGACCAAACTGACGACAGTTCACTCGGTCGATTTCACCAAAGGCCGGTGACTGGTGAACAAGTCCAGTCCCATCTTCTGTAGTTACGTAGTCAGCTGGGATGACGTAACAAGTATCTACGCCGTCTGGGTACTTCACATCATCAAAAGGTCGTTCGTAGTGAACGTTAAGGAGATCAGAACCCTTCAGCGTTGCGTTCGCCTTTACGCCTTCTCCAAATACGGATTCAATTAGCGCTTCGGCAACAACAACACCATCAACAACTGCATAAGTCACATCGGGGTTCACCGCAATCGCGACATTTGAAGGAAGTGTCCAAGGAGTTGTTGTCCAGACTGCGAGGTGAGTCGCACCCTTAAGCCCACCGTGAGCATCCGCGTCAGTAATACGAAGCTTTATGTAGCAACTCTCATCAAGTTCGTCTGCATATGCGCCAGGTTGAGCAAGTTCGTGCGAAGAAAGCGCAGTGCCGCAACGTGCACAGTACGGAACAACTTTGTAATCCTTATAAAGCAGTTCGCGATCAAAAAGTTGCTGAAGCTGCCACCACACTGATTCCACATACTGAGGGGTGTAGGTGTAATAAGCATTCTCCATGTCGGTCCAGTAACCAATACGGTTCGTTAGCTTTTCAAACTCCCCAACGTACGTAAGCACTGATTCACGACAGAGCCGTGTGAACTCGGCAATGCCAACTTCTTCTTCGATTGCTTTCTTGCCCGAAATACCAAGCTGCTTTTCAACTTGAACTTCTACCGGGAGACCGTGAGTGTCCCATCCGGCTCTACGCGCAACAAAGTGACCATTCATTGTTTGGTATCTGCAGAAGAGATCTTTGTAGACACGTGCCCACACGTGGTGAAGACCAGGCATTCCATTTGCGGTTGGAGGACCTTCGTAAAAAATCCAAGGTGTTTTTCCTTCTCGCTGGCTCATTGAGCGTGCGAAAACGTCGTTCTTCTCCCACCGAGCGAGCTCGGCTTCTTCAATGGCCACAAAATCAAGTTCGGCACTGACGGGGCGAAATACCACGGGTCTCCTTAAATATTCACTCAATCGTACTAACCAGCACGAGTGTGAAGGACCGCTTAGACGAAATGGGCCTTAAGCCAGTCAGCAGAAAGTTCTTCAAGTGAAGATAGGACCACATCAGCGAGTTTGAAGGCTGGAAATTCCCGGTCTTCTTTTGTAGGAACGGCAATAACCGTCATGCTGCCTGCTTTAGCTGCAAGCACTCCCGCCGCGGAGTCTTCAAAGACGAGGCACTCTTTCGGTGACACGTTCAGTGACTTTGCCGCCGTAATGAATACCGCTGGGTGAGGTTTTCCGAACTCTTCATTCTGGGCAGAGCTGATACTCACGAATCTCTCACGCAGTCCAAAGTTGTCAAGACAACGATGAATAAGTGCCGTCGGAGTAGAGCTAGCTAACGCAACTGGACCACGCTCACTCGCCAGATCAATAGCTCGAATCGCGCCAGGAAGCAGCACTCCTTCGTTTTCAACAAGCTCACCAACACGGTTTAGCAACATCTGAGTTACTTCATCAGGGCTTGGCCCATTCCATGGGTACTTCGTAAACCAGAACTTGACGACTTCTTCTACGTACATTCCTTTGGTCTGACGATCTGTCCCGTCGTCGAGAGGAACACCAAGGGAGGGAAATATTTCTAGCTCCGCTTTGTGCCAGAGGATTTCAGAATCGATCAAAAGACCGTCCATATCGAACAATGTTGCGCGCAAACTCACCCTGCAACTCTGGCACACCGAAACGGTACGGTTATGTCATGGCTTTAGTACGACACCTCGAGGAAGAAGACGTTGCCTTCATTGTCTCAAGGGTCGCTCGCAGGCTCACCCACGAAGCACAGCAAAACCCTCTTATTAACGCTCACTTTGACGCCGACGCATTCGAGGCAGCGCTCCATGGAGCTCGAGGTGCGACATGGGTATGCGATGAAGGAAGTCTCACAGGTCACATCTACGGTGCAGTTCTTCAGGGATCTTCTGAAAGTACCGGCGTATGGATTGGACCTGACGGAGTTTCATTTGATTCAGTTGAAACTTTAAGAAATCTTTTTAACACTGCATTGTCTGAGTGGAGAACCAAAGGAGCTAAAGAAATATTTGTGTGGGTGTTAAATGATGAATCTTCTATTGCACCGTGGCACGAACTCGGATTTGAAGTTGTGCATGAACATGGTGTCCTTCGTCTAGCGACACTTAAGCACCGAGGTCTCCCTCCGGGCTACAAAATTCGATTAGGTGGACGCGAAGATTTATCAACAGCAATCGCTCTCGATGACTTGCTTGAGCTGTACCAGGGTGGAGATGCAGATTCATCTCGAGCGTCTAGAGAAGAAGAATTGACAGAAACTATTGAGGACCCTGACACCAGTTACTTCATTGTTGAGCACGAAGGTGACCCCGTGGCGCACTGTGTTTCTTTTCCACTGCCACCACGCAGGAGTTCACACGACGCGACTGCACACTTAAGTGATGTTGTGGTCATAGAGCAACACCAACGAAGTGGTATCGCCACAGCACTAATCGACGAAGCACTTAGTGCGGCAAAATCTGAAGGCGCCGAATATGCAGAAGTGAATTGGCGCAGCACAAACCTTCAGGCCAAATCATTTTGGCTGAACTACGGCTTTACTTCTACGTACGTGCGCCTTCGCGCAACTCTTGATTAAAGAGCAGCTTCGATCGCAGAAACAATCGATGCGTCTTCTGGCTCAACTTGTGGAGCGAAACGCTGCACTGAGCCATCAGAAGCAAGAAGGAACTTTTCAAAGTTCCATCGAATGTCACCATTAACGCCTTCGGCGTCAGCAACCTTCGTCAGCTCTGTGTAAATAGGGTGTCGGTTGTCACCATTAACTTCAATCTTTTCCATCAAAGGAAACGTCACGCCGTACGTGGTTGAGCAGAATGTTTGAATCTCTTCAGCATTTCCAGGCTCTTGTTCGAGGAACTGGTTGCATGGGAAACCAACAACACTGAACCCCTTGGACTCGTACTTCTTCTGAAGTGCTTCGAGACCCGTGTACTGAGGTGTGAGTCCGCACTTTGAAGCTACGTTCACTAGTAGAACGGTCTTTCCTGCGAAAGCTCCGAGTGATGTTGGCTGTCCGTTTAGGGAATTAACTGGAATGTCGTAAATAGTCATTTTGACAACATATCGGTAATTGAAGTGCTTGTGCCAGCCGTAGACTCAAGTAATGAAATCAGTTGTGATTGAAAGCGGTTCACTAGTGCTTAGAGACCGCGAAACCCCCACCCCAGGCGCTGGTGACGTTCTCATCAGAGTTCACGTGGCTGGTCTTAATGCAGCCGACCTCTTACAATTTCGCGGGCTATATGAGCCACCTCCCGAATGGCCAAAAGACGCTCCCGGCATCGAACTCGCTGGCGAAGTTATTGAAATTGGTGCTGGTGTGAGTCCAGAACTCTTGAATAAAAGAGTGTGTGCGATTGTTGGTGGTGGCGGGCAGGCAACCCACTGTGTAGTTCCAGCAGAGCACTTGACATTTATACCTGAGCATATTTCCTACGACGAAGCTGGTTGTTTCGCAGAAGCGTTCATTACAGCATTTGATGCACTCGTTCGACAAGGTCAAATGAAGGCTGGAGATCGCGTGCTAATTTCTGGTGCATCAGGAGGCGTTGGAACTTCCGCAATTCAAATTGCGAGCTCGCTCGGAGCTCACGTCATTGCAGTAACTAGAACTCCAGAACACCATGAACTTCTTAAACAACTTGGCGCGAGTGAAACAATCAATATTGAACATGTCGTATCAATTGAACGAGTCAATGTTGTTCTTGAATTAGTTGGAGCAGCACACCTAAATCTCGCTCAACACGTGCTCTCTCCATTCGCACGAGTTGTTGTGATTGGAGTAGGTGGTGGTGGTAGTAATGCCGAACTCAACCTTCTGAATTTCATGACATCTCGTGCATCGCTTACAGGATCGACGCTTCGTGCACGCTCTCGTGAAGAAAAAGCAGAAATTATCGCCCACGTGAATGAAGTGCTATTGCCACTGTGGCAAAATGGAAAAATAAAGGTGATCATAAACAAAACCTTTGATTTTGAAGAAGCACAGAATGCCTATAATTTCTTCGCTGAACGTGGGAAATTAGGAAAAGTAGCTCTGAGAATTTCTTAATGATTGAGCGACCACATTCGACAAGGCTCCCCCCTTCACGGCCTGACTATGACGTCATTATCGCGGCCCATGAAGACGCCGTGCTTAAAGGAAAAGATTCCTACGTTGATCCGTCTTCGGGTCTTACAGTACTTACGGTCAGCGCTCATAAAGCACGTGGAACGTGCTGCTCGAGTGGATGTCGTCACTGCCCATTTTTAAAGAACTAGTTCTTAAGAAGTTCACTAAGTGGGGTGTATTCCATCCCCTGTGCTTCAGCAACTGATGCGTAGGTGAGCTTTCCTTCAACAATGTTCACACCTTCGGCGAGGGCATCATCGCTCATAACCGCATTCTTCCAGCCATTATTTGCAAGGCTAAGCGCATAAGGCAAGGTTGCATTTACAAGTGCATAGGTTGAAGTGTACGGAACGGCTCCAGGCATGTTCGCGACACAGTAAAAAATTGACTCAGCGACTTTGAATGTGGGATCTGAGTGTGTCGTTGCGTGTGTTGCTTCAAAGCAGCCGCCTTGGTCAACTGCAATATCAACCAGAACAGAGCCCTTTTTCATACGGGCAACAAGTTCATTGCTCACAAGTTTCGGCGCCTTTGCGCCAACAACGAGTACCGCACCAATGACTATGTCCGCATTAAGACACGCAGTTTCGAGTGATGATGGGTTCGAGAGAACGGTCTTCACTTCACCCTTGAAATGTTCGTCAATGTAGCGAAGTCGCTCAGGGTCACGGTCAAGAACTGTTACATCAGCCTGCATACCGTGAGCAATTACTGCCGACTCAAATCCAGAAATTCCACCACCAATAACTACAACATTGGCCGGATCTACTCCGTACACACCACTAATTAGTTTTCCGCTCCCACCAAATGGGGCCATTAAGTGATGGGTCGCAACCATCGGCGCCATTCGCCCAGCGACTTCACTCATTGGCCGAAGAAGAGGTAAAGCATTATCCGGTAGTCGGACTGTTTCATAAGCAATGGCGACGTTGCCGGCTTTAAGAAGGGCGTCAGTACATTCACGTCCAGAAGCCAGGTGAAGATACGTGAAAAGTACTTGATCTTTTCTAAGACTTAGGCGGTGATACTCAGAAGCGATTGGCTCTTTAACCTTCATCACCATGTCTGAAGTGGCCCAAACATCGTCAGCTGAATCAATGATTCGTGCACCGGCGGCGATGTACTGCGCGTCTGTAATTCCAGAACCGCTGCCCGCACTTTTTTCAATTAGTACCTCATGGCCAGCTTTGGCAAAAGCAAGAGCACCTTCAGGTGTTACCGCTACGCGACCTTCATCTTTTTTAATTTCTTTTGGTACGCCGATGATCATCAGAGATGATCCTTTCTTATTTAGTCAATCGTGTCGTAGGAGACACGTTGTTGCTTGAAAAAGTTTGTTTTGCCACGTGTGATGTACATCGTAAAGAGCATGAAAGGAATTCCTGAAGCAAGTACCACAATGTCTGGAATCGCTGTAGATCCCCCACTTATCAAAACTTGATAACAAACGAAGAGTAGTGAAACACCCCCAATGAATGGGAGGTACACCATAGTGACATTCTTCCTAAAATTTTGGCCAATTGTCTTTCTAAATGCCCAGGCGCATGCAATCCCAGTAAACCCGTAATAGAAAGCAACAAGAACACCAATGTTGTCAACAAGATTATTAAAAACGTCAGCACTTGAACTTGAAAATGTTGTTAATACGATTCCCACGAAACTAAGCAACGCAACAACAATTGTCCCTGCTGCTGGCGTCTGAAACTTAGGATGAATTTTTCCAAAGAATTTTGGCCAAACCCCATCACGGGACATGGCATAGGTAATTCTCGCTGCTGGCAGCACCGTTGTTTGTGTAGTCGCAACGGTTGAAGTGAGCACAGCAAAAATCATCAAATAGCTTGCCCAATGACCAAAAAGCTGATCACCGAAATAAAACAGAACAGAAACATCCTGAGTTTCAATGGCTTTAGGACCCAGAAGCATCTGAACCGCAATCGTGTTTACGACAAAAATTCCTAGAAGCAACCACATTGAGATGAGCCCGGCCTTACCTGGAAGTCGAGCGCCATCTCTTGACTCTTCATTCAGATTGACACTTGTGTCCCATCCCCAAAAATAAAACACGCCAAGTGCGAGACCACTCGCGAGCGCGCTGTACCCATGAATATTTAATGGGTTGAGCCAAGCAAATGAGAAGTTGATTGAGTGAGGCGGGTGTGAAACGAGTACTTTAATTATTCCAGCGATCGAAAATCCAGCAACACAGATGTACTCAATGATTACCATGACCCACTGAGCATTAGTTGTCCATCTAATTCCATAAATACAAATCAAAGTGACAAGTGCCAGCCAAATACTCGCAACGACTGCAACCGCTTTAGTGTTATCAATAGTGCTCACGTCAACCAAGTTGAATGCGGAGTGAAGAAACTGCAATGTGTATCCACCTGCAAGTAGCGGAGCTGTTGTGCAAAACAACACAGAAGTCCAGATCTGCACCCACCCATTAAACCAACCAACTGATGGATGCATAACCTGGCTAAGCCACGCGTAACTCGCCCCACAGTTTGGATTTCTACGGTTCAAGTGAAAATACGAAAGCGCAATGAACATCACCGGGATGAACGAGACAATTAGAACTGCAGGTCCAGCGAGCCCTACTCCAGCGATTAAAAAAACTGCCGAAAGTGTGGACGCAATTGAATAGGCAGGCGCGACCGAAGAAACTGCAACTGCAGTTGAATCAAAAAGACTTAACTCTTCGTGACGTAACTCTGCCTGTTGCTCTGACTCTGGCACCGGAGCACCAAATGGGCCTTCAACTTCATAGTTGGACATAGCCCGACCTCTTTTTGTGAATTGCTACCTAGTCCTGCAGATTGTGCATTACATGCTTGACGCGGGTGTAGTCCTCAAAACCGTATACCGAAAGATCCTTACCGTATCCAGACTTCTTGAATCCACCGTGCGGCATCTCAGCGACCATAGGAATGTGTGTATTTACCCAAACACATCCGAAGTCAAGGTCACGTGTAAAACGCATGGCACGACCATGATCTTGTGTCCAAACTGAAGAAGCAAGGCCGTAGTCAACGCCGTTTGCCCAGTTAAGAGCTTCAGCTTCGTCACTGAACTTCTGGACAGTGATTACTGGGCCAAAGATCTCATTTTGGATCATTTCGTCACTCTGCTGCATATCAGCAACAACAGTTGGTGAGATGAAATAACCAGTGTCACCTACACGTGAACCACCTGCAGCAATGCTGGCGTGCTTTGGGGCACGGTTGAGGAATCCAGTTACTCGCTCGAGTTGATTGACATTGTTAACTGGCCCTAAAAAGGCATCCTCGTTTTCAGGCATTCCAAGCACCATGTTCTTCGCTTGCTCTGCAATTGCATCAACAAAGTTGCTGTACGCCTTTGGAGCTACGAGCACTCGTGTTGCCGCGGTGCAGTCTTGTCCGGAATTGAAATACCCCGCCATTGCAATATTTTCTGCAGCGTTTGCAATATCTGCATCATCAAAAACAATTACGGGGGCCTTGCCACCAAGCTCTAAGTGGACGCGCTTAAGTGTCTTAGATGCAGATTCTGCAACCTGAATTCCTGCGCCGACTGAGCCAGTGATTGAAACCATTGCAGGAATGTGGTGCTCTGCAAGTAAGCGTCCAGTGTTTCGATCTCCACAGACAATGTTGAGTACGCCTGGTGGAAGTACTTGCGCCATGAGCTCAGCCATTAAAAGAGTTGAAGCAGGAGTAGTGTCACTCGGCTTTAGAACCATTGTGTTGCCAGCTGCGAGTGCCGGTGCCCATTTCCATACAGCCATCATGAGTGGATAGTTCCATGGAGTTACTGCAGCACAAACACCAACAGGTTCACGTCGGATGTAGCTAGTCATTCCTTCCATGTACTCGCCTGCTGAACGACCTTCAAGAAGTCGAGCGGCACTTGCAAAGAAACGAATCTGATCAACCATTGGTGGAATTTCATCGCTAAGTGTTACCGCGATAATTTTTCCGCAGTTCTCAGCTTCTACGGCAACGAGCTGTTGAGCGTTAGCTTCGAGGATGTCAGCAATTTTTAGAAGCATCAAACTTCGCTCTGCAGGCGTTGTGCGCTTCCATGACTGGAATGCTGTACTTGCGGCTTCTAGGGCTGCATCAACGTCAGATGCATCAGACACTGGCATCTCGGCGAATGGTTGTGATGTAGCTGGGTTGATGAGCTCAACGTATTTGCCATTCTTTGGCGCTACAAATTCTCCATTTATAAAGTTCGCTAAACGTCGCATTTCAATTCCCCTTGACTGCTTCATATATGTCTATTGCTCTACTCTGCCAGATAGCCAAACCCCATGCAAACACTGGGTGCTGTAATTAGTCCCCCAGGGGGCATTTGACGACTCATATCGGCGTCAAATACCGCTATACTGTCCCTATCCGCAGTTGAGGGCTTTTGTCCCGAAACTAGGTGATACCCAATGTCAGCCAAACCAAATCAACAGCAGCAAAAGAACGCAGAGATAGCGAACCTAGAGCTCATCTCCACCACCAGCGCGCTTGACATGGTTGACCGTCAAATTATTGCCCACCTGCAGCGTGATGGTCGAAGAGCATATGGAGCAATCGCCGAAGACGTTGGACTTTCTGAAGCTGCAGTACGACGTCGCGTACAGCGACTCAAAGACTCTGGTGTTATGCAAATTGTTGCAATCACCGATCCATTGCAAATGGGCTACGGCCGTGAAGCACTCGTAGGTATTCGTGTCCACGGTGACGTAAGAAAAGTCGCAGACCAAGTCGCAGCAATCGAAGAAGCTAACTACGTGGTTATGACCGCCGGAAGCTTCGACATCATCGCCGAAGTCATTGCAGTTGATGACGCGGCGCTCGTACAACTTCTCAACGATTCCATTCGAAGTATTCCGGGTGTGACCGAAGTTGAAACATTTCTGTATTTGAAGCTTTCAAAGCAGAC